>WFMN01000247.1 GCA_015489095.1 Mariprofundaceae bacterium
ATCCGCGAGCTCGGAGCCGGCGATCTCGCCCGGCTACCCAAGGAGAACATCGAACAATCGCTGCTCAAGCGGATCTCCACCATCTGTTCCCGCAGCCCGGTCGCCCTCGACGAGTACGACGGCAGCGGTGTGCGCAAGCTCTTCTGCGAACCGAAATCGGCGCCGAAACCGGCCTCCAGCGGCATCTGCCGCTCCCCGTACGAGATCGCTATCCCCATCCCGTCGCCGCCGGGAACATCGTGGCTCCATTTCGGCCCCCGCCACGACCGCTGGCCGCTGGACGAGGAGGAGCGCGAAGGGCTGGAGAGCCTTGCCCGCTTCGCCACCACTTCGCTGGAGCACGCCCGGCTTTCCCATCAGCAGGCGCAGGAGGCGCGGCTCGATTCGATCGCCCGCATCGCGGCGCAACTGCAGTCGCACGACCTGAAAAACCGCCTGCACGATCTCGATTTTCTCGCCCATAATCTGGAATCGGGCGAGCTCGACCCCGCTGAGATCAAGACCCTGATCCACGCCGTGCGCAAGGTGAGCGGCCGCATGCAGACCCTGATGCAGCGGTTGACCGACCCCAACGCCCCCATCAAGCTAAAGCGCGCTCCCACCGACCTGAAACAGACCCTGACCCAGGAGGTGGACGCCCGCCTGTGGCCGGAAGGGGTCACCGTCCACAGCGACTTGGCCGATGTCCCCCTCATTCAGGCCGACGGCGAGCTGCTGCTTAGTGTGTTTGAAAACCTGTTCGACAACGCGGTGCAGGCGATGAACAAGCAGGGCACCATCGACATCACCCTGCGCCACGACGCCGCCATGGTCGAGGTGCGGGTGCGGGATAACGGGATCGGCATGAGCCCCGCCTTCATCCGGCAGCAGCTCTTCACCCTCTTCTCCTCCAGCAAGGCGCAGGGGCTGGGCATCGGGCTTTACCTCAGCCAGCGTATCATCACCCTGCACGGCGGCACCATCCGCGCCGAATCGGAGGGGGAGGGGAAGGGTGCCACCTTCATTGTCCGCCTGCCGATCATGAACGAATAGAAGGAATCAATCGTATGCGCCACCACCTGCTGATTATCGACGACAACGACATCAACCGGCTTAACCTCAAGCTGCTGCTGAAAAAGGAGCATGAGGTGTTCGAGGCCGGCGATCTCGAGGCGGCGGAGGCGATTCTGGGCGAGCACCGTATCGACCTTGTGCTGCTCGACCTCGCCCTGCCACCGGAGCCGGACAACCCGGAAATCGGTCTGGGCTATCTGGCGACGCTGCACGAAACCAATCCCGATCTGACGGTGATCGTCATCACCGGCCACGATGCCCACGAGATCGCCGAGCGGGCGCAGCAACTGGGCGCCACCGACTTCTTCGCCAAGCCGTTTCAGCCGGAGGATGTGCATGACGCCGTTGCCCGCGCCATGCAGGCGCTCAACACACGGCTGCGCGAGCAGGCGCTCCACCACGCGCTGGAGAGCCGCATGGGGCGCGAGTTGCTCGGTAGTTCACCCGCCATGCAGCAGTTGCGCGCCATGATCGACTCGGTGGCGCCGATGCCCTCCACCGTGCTCATCAGGGGGGAGACCGGCACCGGCAAGGAGCTGGTCGCGCGTCAGCTTCACGCCCGGAGCAACCGCAGCGAAGGGCCGTTTATCGCCATCAACTGCGCCGCCATCAGCGCCGAACATCTGGAGTTGGAGCTGTTCGGTCACGAGAAGGGCGCCTTTCCCGGTGCCGACCGCCGCAAGCTGGGATGGTTTGAACGGGCGTCGGGCGGCACCCTCTACCTCGACGAGGTGGCCAACCTGCCGCTGCCGATCCAGGTCAAGCTGTTGCGGGTGCTGGAGCATGGCGAGCTCAGTCGCGTTGGCGGCGAAGCGACCATCCATACCGATATCCGCCTGCTCTGCTCCACCCGCAAGCAGCTCGACCGACTGGTGACCGACGGGCTGTTCCGCGACGATCTCTATTTTCGTATTCATGTGGTGGAAATCAATATCCCGCCGCTGCGCTCCCATCTTCAGGATCTTCCTGAAATCGCGGCTGATATTCTGCGTCGCAAGGGGTTGGAGTGCGGCAAGCAGGTGGAGGGGTTCGGTGATGCGGCGCTGCGGCAGATGCGCGGCTACGACTGGCCGGGCAATGTGCGAGAACTGGAGAACATCATCGAGCGGGCGGTGGTGCTCTCCCAAGGCCCGGTAATCGAGCGTCTGCCGCAGCTATGCGGACCCCATGCCGGGGGCGGCGACGATCTGCTCAAGCAGTGGATCGCCCAGCTCCCGGAATCGGGCATCAAGGCCGATCAGCTTACCGCCAACTTTGAACGGATGTTGATCGAGAAGGCGATGGAGATGCATCACGGGGTCAAGATACAGGCGGGGCAGTGGCTGGGATACGGCGACAGCGCCAAGGACAAGATGCGCTACCAGTGCGACAAGTACCGCATCCGCTACACCCCTGACAAGAAGTAGCGGCGTTACCCAGTGCCGACAGCTCTAATAAGGTAGCATCACCAGCGCAAACAGCAGCAGCGCCGCCAGCGACAGCAGCGAGCCGTAGCGCATCATCGCCGACGGGCGCACCATGCCGGTGCCGTAGATCATGGCGTTGGGCGGGGTTCCCATCGGCAGCACGAAGGCGAAGCCGGCCACGATGCCGATGGCGAGGGTGGTGGTGACCGGGTCGATCCCGCGCTCGATGGCGATTGGCAACGCCACCGGCAGCAAAATCGCCACCGCCGCCGCGTTGCTGACACATTCGGTGAGCAGCAGCGTGGTCATCGCCAGCACCAGTAGTAGCAGCAGCGGCGAGGCGGCGTCGGGAATCAACCGGTGCGCCAGCCAGGCGCCGCCACCGGTCACCACCAGCGCCTTGCCAAGTGCGATCGCGCCGCCGTACATCAGGATCACATCCCAGTGCACCAGCGGCTCGATCTCCTTCCACGACACCAGTTGCAGGCCAAACATCGTCACCACCGCGATCAGCGCGATCGACGCCAGCCCCTGATCGTGCCCCAACACCATCCACGCCAGCACGGTGCAGGCGAGCAGCAGGCCCATCGCCCAGCCGGATGCTCCCAGCACCCCCGCCTCCAGCCGCCGCCGATCGATGCGGGCACGCGCCGCGGCGATATCGAGCCCGCCGAACGGGGTGACCGCCAGCAGCAGCGCCGCCGCCACCAGCAACAGCGGCAACACGATCGGTAGCGAGGCCTCGCTCCACTCTAGAAAGGTGAATGACTGTCCGGTGATCTCCTGTAGCAGCCCGAGCGCCAGCGGCCCGCGCGCGCCGCCGAGCAGCGTGGCCACCCCGCCGATAATCGCCCCCCACGCCAGCGCCAGAAAGAGCGACTGCGCGTAGCGGTCGCCCCCCTTCAATCCCAGTCCACGCACGATCTCCCACGCGATCGGTAGCATCACCGCCGCCACCACATGCTCCGGCATCACAAAGGCCATCGTCGCCGGCAGCACCAGCATCGCCAGCAGGAGCCGCCGTGGCCCCAGCCCCACCTTGTCGAGAAACTGCAGTGCCAGATGTTCCGACACCCCGCTGCGCACCGCGCCCGCGGCCAGAATAAAGGCGCCGAGGATGAAGAAGATCGCCGGGTTGCCGAACAGCCCATAGACCTGCCCCGGCGGCAGCACCCCGGTGAGCGGCAACAGCGCCAGCCCCAGCAGCGAGGTGATCATCAGCGGCAGCAACTGGCTCACCCACAGCAGCAGGCAGAGGCCGAACACCACCAGCGCCCGCCACCCCTGCGGCGAGAGCCCCTCAGGCGGCGCAAGTTGCAGCACGGCGGTAAAGAGCAGAAGGCAGAACAGCAGGGCGATGTAGCTCCCCCCCTTGCGCAGCAGTAGGCGGCGCAGCGAGATCTGCTGATCGGCGCCATACTGCTCCGAGGATTGGCGGGCGCTGTTCCACAGGGTGCGCGAGATCATGTCGCGCCATCCCGCCATGCGTCGCCCGATGCCGGAGACGGCAAAGCGCTCCTCCAGTTGCGCCGGGCGACCGACCAGAATCCGCCCCTCCATCGGCGACAACACCCGCCCCATATCGCGCAGCCGGTTGGTGGAGAGCCCCGATGCCGCCAGCAGGTTGTACTGCTTGAGCAGCAGCTCCTCGACATCGTCCAGCGAGGGGATCGGCTGCTCCGCCAGCGGGGTTCCCGGCAGCGGACGGAAGGGGTGGAGCAGCGGCACCACGCACTGCTCGATCAGCTTCTCCATCCCAGCGGTGGTGGAGGCGACCGACTCCAGACCGACGATGAGGTGGCTGACTACCGCCCCCGAGGGGAAGAGGGTGGAGGCGTGCGCCAGCGCGCGCCATACCGCCTGCTGCCCACCGATCGCCTCCTTGCCGGGGCAGATCTCGGCGAAGCGGTCGGCATCGTTGACCTCGAGGTTGCAGATGAAGATATCCAGCCCGGCGGCGTAGAGCTCATCGATCGCCGACAGATCGCGTGGCGCCACCGTTTCCAGCGCGATTTGATGGTGGCCAAGATGCTTGCGCAGCAGCGCCACCACCGGCACCAGACGACGCAGTCCGGCGTCATCCTGCGGCGAGAAGCCGTTGTAGAGATAGACGGTGTCGATGTCGCGCTCCAAGAGCGCCGCCCGCACCACCTCGACCAGTTCCAGCGGGTCGCGCATCGGTGGGGTGGCGTCGTTGAGCATCGAGTCGTACTGGCAGTAGCCGCACGCCTGCCCCTTGGTGGCGAAGAAGCCGCAGCCTAGGAGCGGGTGGAGAATCAGCAGCCGGTCGTGCAGCGAGGCGATGGTGCCCATGCGCGCGCCGCTGCGTGTCCGCTGCTGGTAAAACTTGGGTACCGCGACCAGCTCGATCGGCGAGGTTTCGCCGCCGCAGTGGAGGGAGAAGCCCTCCTCCTCGTTTCCCCGCAGGGCGAACCCGCTCGCCTCGGTGTAGGGCTGCCCCACGGGTACGGTGCAGAAATGGCCGCTGGGCAGCCGGATATCGATCACCGACTCCACCGCGTTGGCCTGCGAGATATAGCGCGACGGGTGGGCGAGTGGTTCCGGCAGCGCCACTCCGCGACTGACCAACGCCAGCTTGGTGCGCCCCGGATTGGCGAACGGATGAAGGTCGGTGGTCATGGAGGAGATTCGCTCATCCCGTCGGCTGCATCACAAAGGATTCAACATTGTCTGGCGTGACGACAGCGGTGTCACAATCAGGGTAGGCGTTGGTGAAAGTTTTGGAGAATCGCACCTTGGTGCCGGGGTTCCATTTGAACTCCCACGCGCGCAGCACGCCGTGCTCCTCCTCAAGGTAGTCGATCTCCTGCTGTTGGGTGGTGCGCCAAAAGTGGCGCTTGACCCGTCGCTGCCGGTTGGCGAGTAGCTTGAGCCGCTCGCTGACCAGAAAGTTTTCCCACAGCGCCCCCGCATCCGTGCGCAGTTCCAGCGGGGTGAACTGGTTGATGATCGCATTGCGTATCCCGTTGTCGTAAAAGTAGATTTTGCGTCCCTTCTTGATCTCGTTGCGCACATTGCGGTTGTAGGCGGTCAAGCGGAAAATGACGAACGATTTTTCCAGCAGGTCGATATACTTTTCCACCGTGTTGCTGGAGACGCCGATCAGCCGCGACAGCTCCTGATACGATACCTCACTGCCGAGTTGTAGCGCCAGCGCCTGAAGCAGTTTCTCCAACACGGCAGGCTTCTTTACCCCTTCGAGCATGAGCAGGTCTTTGTAGAGGTAGCTTTCGGCTAGCGTGCTCAGGCGTTGCGCGCTATCCGTGGGATGAGTGACGATCTCAGGGTAGTAGCCGAACACCATGCGGTGGTGCAGCAACCGCTTCTCCTCCAGCCAGCCGTGATGCGCCACCATCTCTTCGAAGGAGAGCGGATAGAGGTGGTAGATCCACTGGCGGCCGGTCAGCGGTTCATTGAGGTGGTTGGCCAATTCAAAGGAGGATGAGCCGGTCGCAATCACCTGAATATCGGGTAGTTGGTCGGCAAACAGCTTCAGTACCAAGCCGATGTCGCGTATGCGCTGCGCCTCGTCTAGAAAGAGTATTTCATGCTCACCGACCAGCAGTCGCAGGCGGGTGGAGGTCGGGTTGACGAAGAGCGCGCGCACATCCGCCTCGTCACCATTGAGGTGGAGCACGCGTTTGTCCAAGGTGTGCAGCATCTGCCGTAGCAGGGTGGTTTTACCCGTTTGGCGCGCGCCAAACAGCAGAACCACCTTGCCTTGGAACAGCTTGGCTACGAGGTGTCGGCCGATATGGCGGGCAATAAACATAATAATTCAGCTTTTCAAAAACGAATTATTATGTTTATGTTGGGTTAAGCAAGGCTTATCGCTAGAAGTCACGAACCTTATGGACGGTGATCTTCCACTGCTGATCGGAGATGCGCTCCTTGGCTTCTATCTGCTGCCCCTGCTCTTCAAGCGACAGCGGCACATTCTCAATCGGCGCGCCATCGTCCAGGATCACCTGCAGGCGGCTGCCGATCGGCATCGCCGTCAGTTTGATCTTGGTTTTGACGAAGTTCATCGGGCAGGCGACGCCGGTGAGATCGAGCAGTTGCACCGCATCGTCCGCCGCCGCGTCGCCGGCGGGCGCGTCCGATGGCGGCGGGGTGGTCGCCTGCGCCTCGGTGGGCACCGCGGCGAACCGCACCGCCGCCAGCTTCAGCCACTCCGCCTGCGCATCCCGCAGCTTGGTGACACCGGCGGCCGGATCAGCCAGATCGATCGCCATCATCGCCGATTGCACCGTCTGAAACGCTGTCATCAGCGCACGATCGTTGCTCCCGTTGGCCATCAAGAGGGCAAACACCTCGCCATCCTCCTCCGGCGCCTCGCCGTAATCGAGCAGAAAGGCGCGCGCCACCGAGATGGCCGAACGCCGCAATGCGCTCTGCGCCTCGGCCCAGAACATGCCGTCGAGGTGGGCGCGGGCGATGCGCATCTCGTACTCCGCCTCCGAAATCAGCGCGTCCGACATCGACAGCACCGCGCCGGCGCACTCCCCCTTCTTGTTGCCCTTGGTGTTGAAGGCCTCGTTTTCGCTCCAGTCGTAGATCAGGCCGTCGATCTCGCCCGCCTGCCCGGCAAAGGGGGCGAGAATGGCGGAGATGCCGTCGCGACCGATGCGTGCCGCCCAATCGTGCACGCTCTCGCCGTCGTTGCGCCCCTCCCGGTAGGCGTTGATCAGCGCGACACCGGCATCGGGCGCGCGCTTGGCCGGCACCGGATCGGCGGCAAAGGCCAACGGCTCACCGGCGCGACCCGATCCGCCGATGTGGAGCTGGTAGTGGGGCACCGCCTGACCATCGATCTTTTTCGCCAGCCCGTGGAAACCGATATCCGCCACATGGTGGCGCCCGCACGAATGCTGGCAGCCGGAGGCCTTCACCGAGATGTTCGCCACGGTCGGGTCGTTGTTGAACGCCGCCAGCTTGGGGCGGATCGCCTCGGCGAAGCCACGGCTGGCGGTGATGCCCAAGCGGCAGCTTTCGGTGCCGGGGCAGGCGACCACATCGGCGATGGTGCGGGCATGGTTGCAATCCAGCCCGCCTTCGCGCAGCACCGCCAATGCCGCCTCCACACGGTCGCCCTCCACATCGCAGATCATGATTCCCTGCTCGGAGGTGACCCGCAGCGCATCACTCCCCGCGGAACCTGCGGCCTTGGCCACCGCCCGGCACTGGGCGGGGCTCATATCGCCACGGAAAAGGTTGATCATCAGCGTTTTTCTGCCATCGTGCTGGGTCACAACGCCGGAAGGGCTGCGCGGTAGCGTGCCGCTCGGGGTACGCCATTTCGCCTCGTCGTAACCGGTGTCGTTACGGTGGGTCTTTTCGACCACCGCCCGCTGCCGGCGGTACTCTTCAATGAAGCCTTCGCGCCCCAGTTTCTGCACCACATACTTCATGCGGGCGCGGGCACGCTGCTTGCGGTTGGAGTATTTGAAATGGATGCGCATCAGCGCCTCGCCCACCAGCAGCATCTCGGATTCGGGGATGAACTCCTCCAGCAGGATCGCCCCCATCGGCTGGGTGGAGAGGCCGCCGCCGGCCCACACCTGGAAGCCGCGCGTGCCATCCCGCTCCATGGCGATAAAGCCGATATCGTGCATGCCGGAGAGGCCGCAATCGGTGGCGCAACCGGAGAAGTTGACCTTGAACTTGCGCGGGAACTGCTGCCCCAACGGGTGGCGCAGGTAGAACTCGGCAAAGCGGCGGGCGTGGATGGAGACATCGGCGTGCTCGGCCGGGCAGCGGCCGGCAAGAAAGCAGGCGGAGACATTGCGCACCGTGTTGCCGCACCCCTCGCGGGTGGTCAATCCAGCGGAGGCCAGCCGTCGCAGAAACGCCGGTACATCGTCCAGCGACACGAAGTTGGTCTGGATATCCTGCCGGGTGGTCACATGGGCGAACTTTTCCGGGGGCTGGGTCAGGCTGCCATCGCTGGGCATCCGACCGGCGTAATCCTCCACACAGTCGCCGATCACCGTCAGTTGCTTAGGGGTCAGCGCGCCGCCGGGGAGCTTGATGCGCACCATCTGCACCCCCTCCTGGCGCTGGCCGTAGATCCCCATCTGCAAGCGGAACGGGGTGAAGCGCTCTTCCGACATGGTGCCGGCGCGAAAGGCGCGATAGCCGGCCTCAAACTCATCCACATCTGCCATCCGGGCAAAATTAAATTCTGTCATTACCAACCCCTTAACATATGACGGCTTCGTAAGAAGTCGTTATCGCGGCCACGGAGGCCGTCAAGCAACAAGTCCGTCCGTGGCAATTCGCGGTTGGAAACCGCTCCTACAGCCTGTAGGAGGGGAATCCTTTCCCCGAAGAACCCATCCGTGGCCGCGATGCCGACTTTTTGCGGTGTAATCAACTGTGTCCAAGCTGCAATTCGCACGCCTGTTCGTAGGTGATGAGCTCGGTAATGGTGGCATGTTCCCCGCAGAGCGGACACGCCGGATCCTTGTGCAGTTTCAGTTTCTTCCACTCCATGCGCAGGGCATCGAACACCATCAGGCGACCGGCGAGCGAATCGCCGATCCCCAGTAGCTCCTTGATCGCCTCCACCGCCTGGATGGTGCCGACGGCGCCCGCCAGCGCGCCGAGAATCCCCGCCTCGGAGCAGGAGGGCACCAGCCCGGCCGGCGGCGGCTCCGGATAGAGGCAGCGGTAGCAAGGAGCCTCTTTGCTGCTGTGCGGCTTGAAGGTGGCTACCTGCCCCTCGAAACGAAACATTGCCCCGGAAATCAGTGGCTTGCGCTCGAAGAAGCAGGCGTCATTCACCAGAAATCGGGTGGGAAAGTTGTCGCAGCCATCGATAATCAGGTCGTATTCGCGCACGATCTCGCGCACATTGTCGGCATCGATGCGGTAGTTGTAGGTGTTGACCTTCACATCGGGGTTGAGCGACTGGATGGTTTCGCGCGCGCTCTCCACCTTGGGGATCCCGACCCGATCCTGATTGTGGATGATCTGCCGTTGCAGGTTGGACATATCGACCACATCGGCATCGGCGATGCCGATCGTGCCCACCCCTGCCGCCGCGAGGTAGTAGGCAACCGGTGAGCCCAAGCCCCCCGCGCCGATCATGAACACCTTGGACTCCAGCAGTTTGGACTGCCCCTCCGCGCCCACCTCCGGCAGGATGATGTGGCGTGAGTAGCGTTCGATCTGCTCCTCGGTAAAATCGATCATCAGACTTCAATCCCCTTGAACAGATCGGTGGACATGTATCGCTCCGCCATGGAGGGGAGGATCACCACGATCCGCTTTCCCTGCATCTCCGGTTGCGCCGCCACCCGCAGCGCCGCCGTCACCGCCGCCCCTGAGGAGATGCCACCGGGGATCCCCTCTTCGCTGGCCAGCCGCCTGGCCATGGCAAAGGCGTCGTCGTTGCTCACCTTCTCGACCCCGTCGAGGATATCGACATTGAGGTTTGCCGGGATGAAGCCGGCGCCGATGCCCTGAATCTTGTGCGGGCCGGGCTCGCCGCCGGAGATGACCGGCGAATCTTCCGGCTCCACCGCGATCGCGCGGAAGTTGGGGTTGCGCTGCTTGATCACCTCGCTCACACCGGTGATGGTGCCGCCGGTGCCGACGCCGGCGACGATGGCGTCCACCTTGCCGTCGCAGTCGCTCCAGATCTCCTGCGCCGTGGTTTTGCGGTGGATTTCGGGGTTGGCGGGGTTGTCAAACTGCTGCGGCATGAAGGCGTTGTCGCTAGCGGAGGCGATCTCGGTCGCCTTGGCGATTGCTCCTTTCATGCCCAGCTCGGCGGGGGTGAGCACCAGCTCCGCGCCCAACAGCTTGAGCAGCTTGCGCCGCTCCAGGCTCATCGATTCCGGCATGGTCAGCACGCAGCGGTACCCCTTGGCGCGGGCGACAAACGCCAGCGCGATGCCGGTGTTGCCACTGGTGGGCTCGACAATCGTTCCCCCGGGTTTCAGCCGTCCATCGGCCTCGGCCGCCTCGACCATCGCCCGGCCGATGCGGTCTTTCACCGAATTGAGCGGATTGAAAAACTCCAGCTTGGCCACGATCTCACAATCGCAGTCGGCGCCGATGCGCTGCAGACGCACCAATGGCGTGTTGCCGATCGCTTCCGCGCTATTGTTGTAAATCGCCATATCGTTGCTCCTTTGTAACTATTCAGATCGCCCGTGGTTTGTTCGATAGCAAGGCGAAAACGCGCAGTGTGCTATTCGCACATGAGCATTTTCAACGCAGGTATCGGGCAAACCACGGGATGAGCTGAATAGTTACGCTCCTTTTTGGGTGGCGAAAACCGCTTACCCTTCAATTACATCCTGCTCGATTGGCTCCACCTGTACCCCTTGGGTTTTCAGCCAGGCGATGCCTGCGTTCAGGGTTGCTTCATCGCCCTCCAGCTCGAGTCCGACCAGCCCCATGTGCTCCTTGACCTCGGCGGTGCGGATGTTGGTGACGATGTCGAAATCGCGCCCCAACTGCCAGATCACCGGCTTGGTGACGCTGCTCTCGTCAAAGGTGAGATAGAGGCGCAGTTTCACCGGCCACCCGCAATGGCGGGGACAATGGAGACCTCATCGCCATCTTTCAGCGCGGTGTCGCGCCCCTTGAGGAAGCGGACATCCTCATCGTTGAGGTAGATATTGACGAAACGGCGCACCTCGCCGCTGTCGTCGCACAGCCGCTCCTTGAGCCCGGGGTGTGCCGCCTCGAGGTTGTCGATCAGGGCGCCGATGGTCGCCCCCTCAACAGACACCTCGTCGGCGCCGCCGGTTAGTTTCCGCAATGGGGTGGGGATTCGTACAGTAACACTCATCAATATGCTCCTTCTAGTGGTTATTCTACGCTACGCCGTCGGCCGCGGCCAACTGGTCAAAATCCTTGAGGTTCGCTTCGATGATGCGCGGTGGCGTGATCGCCTCCAGCACCGCCTCCTGCGTTTTCAGGCCGTTGCCGGTGACACAGACCACGATCGACTCGTCACGGTTGAGCTTGCCCTGCGCGATCAGTTTCTTGGTGACCCCTAGGGTGACGCCGCCGGCGGTTTCGGTGAAGATCCCCTCGGTTTCGGCCAGCAGCTTCATCGCCGCCACCACCTCGGCGTCGGAGACATCCTCGGCCCAGCCGCCGGAATCGCGGATCACCCGATTGGCGTAGAAACCGTCGGCCGGATTGCCGATCGCCAGCGATTTGGCGATGGTGTCGGCCTTCACCGGATGGATGAGGTCGGTTTGCTCCTTCACCGAGCGCGAAATCGGCGAGCATCCCGTCGCCTGCGCGCCGAACATGCGGGTGCCGGCATCCTCGATCAGCCCCAGTTTCACGAACTCTTTGATGGACTTGTCGATTTTGGTGCAGAGCGAGCCCGATGCCATCGGCACCACCACCTGTTTGGGGGCGCGCCAACCCAACTGCTCCATCATCTCGTAGCCGAGCGATTTCGACCCCTCGGCATAGAAGGGGCGCACATTCACATTGACGAACGCCCAGCCGTACTTGCCCGCCACCTCCGAGCAGAGGCGGTTGACATCGTCATAGGCGCCTTTGATCCCGATGATTTTGGTGCCGAAAATACCGGCGCCGAGGATCTTGCCCTGCTCCAGATCGTGCGGGATGAAGACATACGACGCCAACCCGGCGGCGGCCGCATTGGCGGCGACCGAGCCGGCCAGATTGCCGGTCGAGGCGCAGGCGACCGTGGTAAAGCCGAACTCCACCGCCTTGGAGAGCGCCACCGACACCACCCGATCCTTGAACGACAGGGTGGGATAACAGACGGAGTCGTTTTTGATGTAGAGCTCGGAGACGCCCAGCGCCTTCTCCAGATTGCGCGCCCGCACCAGCGGGGTGAAGCCGTTCTGCGCCCCGACGGTCGGGTCGCCATCGACCGGCAGCAGCTCCTTGTAGCGCCACATGGTCTGCGGCCGCGACGCGATCAATTCACGGGTCAGTTTGCCCTGAAGCTTGTCGTAGTCGTACACCACCTCCAGTGGGCCGAAACAGAACTCGCAGACATGGGTGGGCTCAATCGGGTACTCCTGCCCACATTCCCGGCATTTCAAGGCACGAACGATGCTCAATTTGGTTGCTCCTTTTCGTGATGCGTATTGCATCCTCTTCCAATCCGGGCACAAAAAAACCTTCGCGACAGAATCACGAAGGTTGCAACTTCAACACAGTGGTGGCGCCAGCCACCGGCATCGAAAACAACCCGCGTTCCATCGCTCTCCACCGAGACACAACCGCATCGGGGTGGAGCAGGCATTGGCACCAAGCACCCGGAAAAGCAATCCCGGGTCGGTTGCCGCGGTTTCACAGGGCCTGAACCCTCCGCCGCTCGTGATAAAACCGGATCTATGTTAACATATGAGTAGATCGCAACAAGTCCGTCCGTGGAGATTCGCGGTTGGAAACCGCTCCTACGGCCTGTAGGAGGGGAATCCTTTCCCCGAACAGCCCCGTGGCTGCGATCTGCTCAATATGCCGGCGACCGATCGCCGCCGACGGCCGCGATTGCTAGCGCGTATCGCGCGCTATTTCAAGCGCGGGGAGAGCGCATGCGGAAGCCGATTGCTTTACGGTGACCCAGCGGCTACCGTTAAACCCATGGCTAGTGTCGCACAGGCAGCATCGGCATGGTGGTTGCACCCCGCCCGCAGGGTGGCGCTCCTCTCCCTCATCGCGTTGCTTTTGCTGGTAATGGTGCATCTGCTCTTTGGTTATTTGACTGAGCCGAACCCGGCGGTTTCCCCTCCGGCCGTGCAGCTTACTCCGCAGATGGAACGGGAGGTTCCCGTGCCGAACACGGCCGCGCCGCCAGCGCGCGGACGGCACTTCGGGCGCATGGTGTGGATGAAGGATATCACCAGCCTGCTGCAGCAGGAGGGGGTCTCCGCGCCGGTTTCGCAGGAGATCGCCCGCTGGCTGATGATCTACTGCCGTCACTTCCGCATTCCCCCCGATGTGGCGTTGGCGGTGATGTATGTCGAGTCCGGCTTCGACCGCTTCGCCGTCAGCAACGCGGGGGCGGAGGGGCTGATGCAGGTGATGCCGTTCTGGCGCGACAAGCTGGGCGATCCAGATGACAACCTGTTCAATGTCGAGGTCAATATCCGCTACGGTTGCGCCATCATCCGCCACTATCTCAACCGCTACCATTCGCTCGACTTGGCACTCTCCGCCTACAACGGCAGCGTTGGTTCCCGGCGCTATGTGCGCAAGGTGCATGCCGCCATGCGCCGCTTCGGCGCCATTCCCACCCTTGCCGACCTGAAACAGTGACCCCCGTGGAGCAATCATGAGCACACCGCAAAAAGTCATCATCGCGGCCATGGACAGGTTCGGGGAAAGGATTCCCCTCCTACAGGCTGTAGGAGCGGTTTCCAACCGCGAATTGCCACGGACGGACTTGTTGCGATGGGATCAATCATGAGGATTTCGCGGAAGGTGATCATCGCGGCCAGCCTAGCGGCTGTGCTGTCGCTGAATGGCTGCGCCACCTCCGGCGGTGGCGGCCACCATCTTGCCCGCGCCAAGGCCTCGTCGTTCGGCTTCCTCAACAGCTACAAATCGGCGCTGCACGACTATGAGCAGGGGAGGCTGATGGAGGCGCGGGCAAAGATCATGGCGATGAGCAAGGATCGTGATGACTACAAGGCCGCCCGCCGCCTGCTGGTGCGTCACATCGACCCCGCGCGCAGGAAGATGCTGCAGTTCTACCTCGACCGCGCCCGCGCCCACGAAAAGCGGTACGAGTGGCGGTTGGCGGCGCGGGATTTTGGTCAGGCCGCCTACTTCTCGATCAAGCCCAAACGGTGGCTGCGGCAGCAGCGGCGGCTGGAGATCAAGATTCGTCAGCGCCGTTTTGATCTGCTGCGTAGCGCCCTGCAGAATGAAGACCGGCAGTTGCTGGCGCGCCCGCGGGCCTTTGCCGCGCCCAGGGGGTTGCACGGTGATGCGTTGCTGCGGCGGTGGCGACAGCAGCGTTGGGATGCGATCGACGACCGGGCGCAGGAGGATTATCGCGCCGCCAGCAAGCAGTTGCGCGCGGGCTTTCCCGAATTGGCCTACGCCTATCTGGAGTCGATGCTGCGTCTCACCCCCGGGGAGGGGCGGGGAATCCGCCTGATGGCGGAGAGCAAAAAGCGGATGCCGAAGGCGATCCGTCTTACCCCCATCCACGCCCGCGGGCATGGTGGCAAGCGGTTGAAAACCAACCATCGCCCGCAGGTGAAGGTGCAAAGCGCCAAGCAGATTCGGCGGTTGATCACCGACCGCAAATGGGCGCGGGCACGCCGTTACGCGTTGGCGTGGAAACGGCAGCATGGGCAGGATGCCGACGCGCTTCTGGCGACACTGGCGCGGCAGGCGGAGCGGCTGTTCCGTCAGGGGCGGCAGGCGGTGAAGGATGAGCATCTCGCGCTGGCGGTCTCGCTATGGAAACAGGCGGTGATTTTGGCGCCGGACAATCGGGAGTATCGCAAGGCGCTGGAGTGGGCGCAGCAGATGCAGGAGCGGCTGCAACTGCTGCGCAGCAAAGGCTCCGGCAACAACAAGGGAGCAACACGATGACAATGCGCGATCAGGTGGTGGCACAGCGGCGGAAAACCCG
>WFMN01000248.1 GCA_015489095.1 Mariprofundaceae bacterium
GCGGATCGCCTTGATCAGGGATTGATCGATGTTGGCATCCCCCGATGGCCTGCTGATGGTGATCTGACGGATAGAGCCGTCACGATTGAGGCGGAGCAGCACGATCGGATCGTCGAGTTGGCGCGGGCTTTTGGCCGGAACCTTCCAATGGTTCTGCACCTTGCGCTGGATGCGGGCGATGTAGCGGTTGATCTCCTGATCGGTCATGCCGGCGGTGAGGTGGCTGCTTGCCAGTGGGCGGGCGGGGTGTGCCGGTGCGGCATGGCGCTTGCGGGCGCTGGCCGGGGCGTCGCTGACCGACTCTTGGGGGGCGAAAGGGTCGAAGTCGATCGGCTTCTTCTTTGGCCGTGGCTTGGCCTTGGGTTTTGCCCGATGCTTCACCACCTTGTTCACCTTCGGTTTGGGGTGGTGCGTGGCCTTTTTGTGCGGTTTGGCTACGGGATGCTTTTTTGCTCGCCGTTGGTGATGCCTTTTGCGGCGGTGGGGTGGTGTTTTTGTTACCGCGGGCTGGGCGGTGATGAGCCGCACCTGCACGGGGTGCATCGGCGGTGGTGGCGTGGCCGTGCTGTGTCCCAGCAGCCAGAAGAGGGTGACCAGCAGCAGATGCGCCGCAATCGCCGCCAGATAGTCCGGCCACTGCAGCGCATCCTGATCGTTTAGGGGGTAGGGCGGGTTAGTGCTGGTCAGGCTCAGTGATCAGTCCCACCTTGTCGATGCCCGCCTTGGCGAGCAGCCCCATTACCCTGGCGACACGGGCGTAGGCGACCCTGCCGTCGCCGCGGATGTAGATCGGTAGCTTGGGGCGATTGCGGCGAATCGCCCTCACCTTGGGCACCAGTTGCTCCAGCTCGACCCGCTGGCGCTGCAAAAAAATCGTGCCGTCGCGGCGGATGGAGAGCACCATCGGCTCCACATTCTGCGACAGATCAGCTGCATCGCTCTTGGGAAGATCGACATCAATCCCCTGGGTGAGTAGTGGCGCGGTGACCATGAAGATCACCAGCAGCACCAGCATCACATCGACCAGCGGGGTGACATTGATCTCCCCCATCGGCTCCTGATCGCTGCTCCAGCGGCTCTGTCCAGTCCACATCGCGCCTATTGCTCCTTGATGTGGCGGGCGATGATGTTGAGAAACTCCGACGAGAACTGCTGCATATTGCTGGCCATTCGCTTGAGATCCGAGGTAAACTTGTTGTAGGCGACCACGGCGGGGATGGCGGCGACCAGCCCGAAGGCGGTGGCGATCAGCGCCTCGGCGATGCCGGGCGCCACCACCACCAGCGAGGTGCTTTTGGACATGGCGATCCCCTGAAAGGCGCCGACAATCCCCCATACCGTGCCGAACAGCCCGATGAACGGGGAGGTGGAGCCTACCGTGGCCAAGAAGGCGAGGTGGCGGGAGAGCCCCTCCATCTCGCGTGAAAAGGCGGCATCGAGCGCGCGGCGGATGCCGTCAAGGCCGGTGCCGGCCACGATCTTTCCCCGCCCTGTGCTGGTATCGTCGCGGCGGTGGCGCATATACTCGCGGTAGCCGGCTTGAAAGATGTTGGGCAGCGGGCTGTTGGGGTATTGCTGCGGGATGCTGGCCAGCACGGTGTCGAGGTCGGAACCGCCCCAGAAGGTGGTGGAGAAGGCTTCTGCCTCGCGGCGCACCTTGCGGTAGCGGCGCCACTTATTGAACATGATCCCCCACGAGGTGATGGAGAGCAGCAGCAGCAGCGCCAGCACCCCCTTCACCACGGGGCTGGCTCCAAGAATGAGCGGGACTACAGAGAGGTGGTTGTTCATGTCGGGTTGGTCGCTCCTTGTTCGATGGTCGATGCCAGCTTACGCAGGATCGCGTTGATTTCAGATGGAATCCGCCGCGGTTTGCCGCTGGTGTCGATGCAGGCGAGATCGACGGTGGCATCGGTGATCACGGCCTCGTCCCGCTGGCGGACGATCTGCTGGTGGTAGCGCAATCGCGCGCCACGCGGGCGCTCGATGGTGCTGACCACCTGCAGCAGGTCGTTGAAGCGGGCGGGGGTGCGGTAGTCGATGGCGAGCCTGGTGACGGCGAAGATCACTCCCCAGCGCTGCTGCACCGCGTCCAGCTCGATGCCCGCCGTGCGTAGGAACTCGGTGCGCGCCCGCTCCATGTAGCGTAGGTAGTTGGCGTGATAGACCACGCCGCCGTGATCGGTATCCTCGTAGTAGATGCGCACCGGCCACCGCTGTTCCAGCTCCATGATATTACAGCAGCGATCCCTGACGATGGATGGCGGGGATCTCCTTGCTCAGATGGCTGTAGGCCAAGGGCGCCACCACCCGCCCGCGCGGGGTGCGCGCGAGCAGCCCCTCCTGCATCAAGAAGGGTTCGAGTACATCTTCGATGGTCTCCCGGTCTTCGGCGATGGCGGCGGCGATGGTGTCGAGGCCGACCGGACCGCCGTTGAACTTCTCGATCATGGTCAGCAGCAGGCGGTGATCAAGCGCGTCCAGCCCGATGGTGTCCACCTCCAGCCGGTTGAGGGCGGCGTCGGCGACCGTGCGGGTGATCCGTCCGTTGTGCTCAACCTCGGCGAAATCACGGATGCGGCGCAGCAGCCGGTTGGCGATGCGCGGCGTGCCGCGCGAGCGGCGGGCGATCTCCATGGCGCCGTCGTCATCCATGGGGATTTGCATCAGCGCCGCCGAGCGGGCGACAATCTGCTTGAGCTCGTCGTGGCTGTAGAAGTTGAGCCGGAGTACCACCCCGAAGCGGTCGCGCAGCGGGTTGGTCAGCATGCCGGAGCGGGTGGTGGCGCCGATGAGGGTGAAGCGGGGTAGATCCATCTTGATGGAGCGGGCGGCAGGCCCCTGACCGACCAGAATATCGAGCTGAAAATCCTCCATTGCCGGGTAGAGAATCTCCTCGATCTGCGGGCTTAGGCGGTGGATCTCATCGATAAAGAGCACATCGCCGGGTTCGAGGTTGGTCAGCATGGCGGCGAGATCACCGGCGCGCTCAATCACCGGGCCGGAGGTGATGCGGATGCTGCTGCCCATCTCGTTGGCGATGATGTTGGCGAGCGTGGTTTTGCCCAGCCCCGGCGGGCCGAAAATCAGCGTGTGATCGAGCGGCTCGTGCCGCTTGTTGGCTGCCTGAATGAAAACGGAGAGGTTGTCGCGCACCTTCTGTTGGCCGACATAGTCGGCGAGCCGCTTGGGGCGCATGGCGGCGTCCTGCAGGGCGGATTCCTGCTGGGTCGGGTCGATGAGGCGCGGTTCCTCTTGGGATAGCATCAGGAGAGCGCCTTAAGCGCCAGTTTGAAATCGGCCTCGAAGTTGCCGCGCAATTCGATGCCACGCAGCGCGCGATCGATGGCGGCGGGCTTGTAGCCTAGGTTGATCAACGCCGAGCGCAGGTCGGCACTGCCGCCACTGCCACCGGAGGCGCTGCTTTCACCTTGCGCCAGCTTGCCGCGCAGCTCAAGGATCACCCGCTGCGCGGTTTTCTTGCCGATGCCGGGGGTGCGGGCGAGGGCGGTGTCGTCCCCCTGTTCGATGGCGTCGAGCAGTTGCGCCTCGCTCATGGCGGAGAGCATGTTCAAGGCGATCTTGGCGCCGATGCCGGAGACCGAGGTCAGCTTGCGGAACAGGGTGCGCTCGCCACTGTTGGCAAAGCCGAACAGCAGCAGTTGATCTTCACGCGCATGGGTGTGGATGAAGAGTTCGCAGCTTGCCCCCACCTTGAGGTTGCACAGTGTCTGCATGCTTAAGGTGACCTCGTAGCCGACACCGCCTGTTTCGACAATGACGATGCCGGTGGGGTCGATATCGCGGACTTCGCCTTTGAGCCAGCCGATCATGGTGCGGGGGGTTGCGGTGTAGGTTGCGATTGCATCGGGCAATGATGCGCATGGCAAATGGCGACCGCAAGCGCATCGGCGGCATCCTCCTGAATCGTCTCCTTGACGGAGAGCAGCATCCCCACCATGTACTGCATCTGCTGTTTGTCGGCGCGACCGAAACCGGAGAGGGCTTTCTTGATCAGCGTCGGGCTGTAGGTGGTGACGGCAAGCCCCGCATCGGCGCAGGCGGCGATCAATGCGCCGCGCGCCTGCCCCAGCTTGAGCGCCGAAGCGGCGTTCTTGGCCATGAAGACATCCTCCACCGCCACCACATCGGGCTGGTGTTCGGTGATGATCGCCTTCAGGTTGAGAAAGAGGGTCGCAAGCCGTGTTGGAAAGTCGCCATCGGTGCAGTAGATGGTGTGGTGGTAGATGTGGGTCAAGCGGTTGCCGCGCCGCTCGATGATGCCGATCCCCGCTTTCCGCGAGCCGGGATCGATGCCTAAGATACGCATGAATCGTGTTT
>WFMN01000249.1 GCA_015489095.1 Mariprofundaceae bacterium
GAGGCACGGAGGCATAGAGAGAAGAAGAAAGGGGTTGTCATCGCCATCCCCCCATCCGTCATTCCCTCCGTGCCTCTGTGCCTCTGTGGTAAACCTCTATTCCCTCCGTGTCTCTGTGGTAAACCTCCGCGTCTCCGCGGTGAAAAGAATTGAACCACAGAGACACGGAGGCACAGAGAGAAGAAGAAAGGGGTTGTCATCGCCATCCCCCCATCCGTCATTCCCTCCGTGCCTCTGTGCCTCTGTGGTAGACCTCTATTCCCTCCGTGTCTCCGTGCCTCTGTGGTAAACCTCCGCGCCTCCGCGGTGAATGTTCACCCCACCAGTGGCAGGTACACCTTGAACCGCGACCCTTTACCCACCTCGCTCTCCACCTCGATCACCCCGTGGTGGGTGGCGATGGTGCCAAACGCCGACGACAGCCCCAATCCCGCCCCCTCGCCCACCTCCTTGGTGGTGAAAAAGGGCTCGAAGATGCGCGGCAGCACCTCCTCCTCGATCCCGCAGCCGTGATCCTCCACCGTGATACAGGCCAGCGCCCGCGGCTCGCCCAGCTCCGGATGCTGCTGCAAAAAGGCCGCCTCCGGCACCACCCGCGCCAACGATACCACCACCCGCTTATCCTCCGCCCCGGAAACCGCGTCAAACCCGTTCTCCACCAGCGCCACCACCACCCGCTGCATCTGGCTGGCGTCGCAGTGCACCACCAGATCCTCATCGGCGACCGTCAGCGCAAGCTCCACCCCTTCCGGTGGTTCCAATCCATCCAGCGTCCGCCGCAGCAGCGGCGCCAGCGCCACATCCTGCTCGGCGCGCATAAAATCCTTCTGGGCGAAGAGCAGCAGTTGGCTCACCATATCGCCCGCCTGACGGGTGACATCCTCGATCGCCTCCAGATCGCGCACCACGCGCGGATCGTCCTTCGCCTTCATCTTGGCCAGATAGGCCTTGCCGACAATGCCCGCCAGCATGTTGTTGAAGTTGTGCGCCACCCCGCCGACCAGCGACCCCACCGCCTCCATCTTCTGGGCGTGACGCAACTGCTCCTCCATCAGTTGCTGCTCCGAGATATCGCGCACCATGCCGATAAACCACTGCGCGCCATCATACTCCATGGGCGCCATCACCAGCTCCAGCGGAAAGCGTTCGCCGTTCTTTTTCAACCCCTCCACCTTGATCGCAGAGCCCATCATCCTCCCCTCGCCCGTCGCCACGCAGCGCGTCAATCCCGCCCGGTGGGATTCACGCAACCCCTCCGGCATCAGCATGGTCACATCGTGGCCGATCACCTCGCCGGCCGCATAGCCGAAGATCGCCTCCGCCGCTGGATTGAAGGTCTGCACCACACCGGCGGAGTCGATAATCACAATCCCGTTGGCGGCGTGATCGACCACCGCCCGCATGCGCGAGCTGACCTGCATCAACTCATCGGCAACGCTGTTGAAGGCGCTGACAACGCGACTCAACTCATCGTGGGTGGGGATCGACGCCTGCCCCAGCTCGCCGTGCCGCATCCGCTGTGCGCACAACGCCAACGCCTGAATGGTGTCGAGCACCGAACGGTAGAAGGCGGTAAACAGCAGCAGCAGCACGATCACGAGCAGCAACACCGCCAGCTTGATGTTGTACTGCATCCGCAACTCACGATCCACCCGCCGATGCAACCGCCGCCCCACAAAACGCAGCACCGCCGCGTCGAACAGGCTCCCCCCGCGGATCACCCCCGTCGCTTGCGCGAAGTAGTCCCGTGGCGAAATCCCGCCATCATGCCCGGAGAGCAACCGCTCTTTGGTCAAGGTAGTCAAGCCATGCAGCCGCCGGCTGAACTCCTGGTAGGGCCAGATCAGCGCCTCCATCCCGACCTCCGCGAACGGAAGCCGCAACTCGCTGTCCAGATCCTGCCGCTGCCACGCCAGCCTCCCCAGCAGCCCGCCGAGCTTGAGGCGATCCTCATCCGTCACCTTTCCACTGGCGATCATCGCCACGCCTAGGCCGCGCATCTGCCCGACCGACTCGAGCAACGGCGGGGTCATCAACAGCGGCGCGACAATCAGATGGTGCAACAGCAGATCCTGCTCGCGCAGCAGCCCGGTTTCATCGCCGATGGTACGCATGTGGCGCACCAGCATGGCGATGATCTCGGTATGCAGCCGCCACTGCTGCGCACGGTTCAACCGGCCGTTTTTGATCGTCTGCCAGCGTTTGGCGATGCCGTTCCACCCCTTTGGGATGGCGATCGCCCCCGCCTGCTCCCGATCCATGCGCCCATTCTCGGCCAGCAGGCGGTCGATCTCCGCCTCCTTGTCGGCCAGCCCCTTACGAAACAGCGTCGGATCGGCAAAGCTGCCGTTGCGCATGCCGCGATGCTCGGCAAAGGCGCGGAGCAGCCGCCCCGTCATCCGCACATGGCTAAGCCCCTCCATCTCCAGCCGCGCCTGCGCGACATGTTCATCAGCCTCTTCCACCTCGTTCCACAGCATCACCGCCATCGGAACGAGAAACAGCAGGCTGATCAGGGCGAACTTTTCGGGGTAGTTCAGGCGGTACATCAACTGCTTACTGGAGTAGAGCCAGCCACACTCGCCCGAACCCTCCACCCCGCGGGCGCAAAAGCGCCGCATCAGCGCCGAGGCCAGCAGCAGAAAATCGACCGCGGTGAAGAGCGAGATCGAGGCGAACAGGGCGCGCTCCCGCGGCACATCGGTCAGGAGCAGGTTCATCAACACCCCCATCACCCCGATCAGCGCCACCATCACCAGCAGCCCGTGCGCCCACACCGCCAGTTTGCGCCACACCTCCCCCGCGCTCAGCGCCAGCAGCACGCCCGACGCCAGCACAAACCCTGCCGCCGTCAGTGGCGACATCCGCCCCGAGAACTGGCCATGCGCGCCGGCGTGGCGGGAGTCGAACAGCAGGTTATCGACCCCCAGATCGACCCCGAACACCCCCTCCACCAGCGACAACAGGGCGAACAGCCCCACCGCGATCGCGAACCAACGCGCCCACGGCCGCCTCTCCGCCCGCGCCAGCGCGACACACCCGGATGCCAGCAGCAGAAAGCAGAGCGCGGTGTTGAAGGTCATGTTGGCGATGGGCGGCAGCAGGCGCGCCAAGGGATCGTGGTTGCCGGTAACCCACCCCAACAGCGCCACCGCGCTGATCGCCATCACCAGCCACGCCGAGGAAAACCATTTCATGCGCCGAGGCTAGCCATTTTGCGCGACAAAGGAAAAACCACTTTTGTTTTTCACCGCGGAGGCGCGGAGACGCGGAGAAAAGAGAAGGGGTATTCTCGTCCGGCGCAGGCTGGAATCCACCAGCGCCTGAGCCCACATGGATGCCGGCTCGCAGGCCGACATGACGGATAGCCCCAACCTTCCTCCGCGTCTCCGCGGTGAAACCTTTTACCACGGCGGTGTCGATGGATACCGGATCAAGCACGGCATGACCATTTCCCTCTTACCCTCCGCACCTCCGCGCCTCCGCGGTGAAACCTTTTACCACGGCGGTGTCGATGGGTGCCGGATCAAGCACGGCATGACCATTTCCCTCTTACCCTCCGCGCCTCCGCGTCTCCGCGGTGAAAAAACCAGACAAGCGCCGGTTGAAAAATCTAGAGCGGTGTGGCATCATTACGGCCAATGATCCATCGGAGGAGTACCCATGCCCATCAACAGACTGAACAATAGCGATCTTGTCATGGAGGATGCCATCCTGCTGCATGACACCCCCGGCCATCAGGTGTACTGGGTCGGCGGCGCGGAGGAGGGCGAGGCGATCCCCTGCAACCGCTGGCTGGTGATCGACCAAGACGCCGGCTACCTGCTCGAACCGGGCGGCTGCGACCACTACCACACCACCTCCGACAAGATCGACTCCGTCTTCCTCGCCCAGTCGATCACCCATCTCCTCTGCAGCCATCAGGATCCCGACATCTGCGCCTCCATCCCGTCGTGGGTCGAGCACAACCCCGACATGAAGATCATCATCCCCCACCTGTGGCGGCGCTTCATGCCCCACTACATGATCCACGGCGCCGAGGTCGTCCCGGTGAGCGATCGCGGCGCCAGCATCGCCATGCCGAGCGGCAACCATCTGCGCTGCATCCCCGCCCCCTTCCTCCATTCGGCGGGCAACATGGTGGTATTCGACGAACGCAGCGGTTTTCTCTTCTCCGGCGACATCGGCGCCTCGGAGTTCGATGGCGAGCGCCCCGTCCTGTTTGTCGATGACTGGGACGCCCACTGCCAGCGCATGCTCGCCTTCCACCAGCGCTACATGGGGGGCAACAAGGCGGTGCGCGCCTTCATCGACAGCGTGAAGGAGCTTCCCATCACCGCCATGCTGCCGCAGCACGGCGCCCTCTTCCGTGGTGACGAGGTGAAACGCTTCCTCGACTGGTTCGGCGCCATCGATGTCGGCATCGACGCCATGTTTCCCGCCCCATGATGACCTCGCAAGAAAACCCCGAACTCATCCGGCTGGGGCACGAGCTCAACAATGTCTGGACCGGGCTGATCGGCAGCGCCGAACTCCTGCAGATGACCCTCCCCGCGGATGCCCCCGAACAGGAGTTTATCACCCTGCTGCTCGACGGCATCGCCCAAGGGGAGGCAATCACCAAAAAGATCCGCGCCATCGCCCACGGCGAGGAGGAGCCCGCCTCCGACAACCCCAGGCCGGACATCATCAACACCGGGGCGGTCTCGGTCGGCAACCCGACGCTCGACAACGACAACCGCCAACTGGAGACGATGTTGCACCATCTGCAAGCCAGCGAAAGCGCCGAGGAGGCGGCCGCCATCGCCGACGCGCTGCTCACCGCCTGCCGGCGCCACTTCTACCGCGAAGAGCAGCTCATGCTGCACTGTCCCGACTACCCCTTCCGCGACAACCACTGCCGCACCCACCGCGCCATGTTGGCCAAACTGCAAACATTGCGCCGGCGTCTCTCCGCCGACCACGATCGCCAAGCCATCCGCGAAGTCGCCGAGCTGCTCCCCATCCACATCCTCGGCATGGATAGCAGCCTGAAACCCTGCATCCAACAGCGCCCCGAACTCGCCTGCCACCGCGTCTCGATGCCATCCGACGACCTGCTGCGGGACTATTTCGCTTCCGCCCCCATCAGGAGCGGAGCCCCCGCATGAATCTCGCGCTCCTCCAGCCCCGTCTCGCGGTGGTGGAGGACAACGCCCATGTGGCCAAGGCGATCTGCCACCTCGCCGCCAAGATGGGCTTCACCCCCCACCACTACCCCACCGCTGCCGATCTGCTGCACGCCGATCCCGCTAGGCCGCCGCAGGGGCTGATCCTCGATCTCGGCCTGCCCGACGCCGACGGCATCTCGCTGCTCGACCATATCCAGACCCACTTCCCCACCTGCGGCATCATCGTCGTCAGCGGCATGGAGCCGACCATTATCCACGCCGCCGGCCAGCTCATCGAGGAACGCGGACTGCCGCTGATCGGCACGCTGCATAAACCCTTCCACCTCAAGGCGCTGCAGGCGCTGCTCGTCCAGATACGCGGCGAGCGCCGCCACAAGGAGCGCCCGCCCGAGGAGCCGCGAGAGCCCATCACCCCGCAGCTCCTGCGAGAGGCGATCGAGCAGCGGCAGTTTATCCCCTACTACCAGCCGCAGACCACCACCCGCGACGGCGAGATCGTTGGCTTCGAGGCGCTGATGCGCTGGAACCACCCGCAGTGGGGCATCGTGTCCCCCGCCCGCTTCATCCCCCTCGCCGCCCGCTGCGGCCTGCTCGATCGGATGACCTGGATCATGCTGGAGCAGGTGGCGCGCCACTGGCAGCAACGCAACTGGGAGGGGATCACGGTGTCGGTCAACCTACCGGCGTCGTTTCTCGATCAGGAGCAACTGCCGGAGAGGATCACCCGCCTGATCGCCGGCTACGGCATGCACCCAGCCTGCCTGGTTCTCGAGGTCACCGAGTCGGAGGCGATGGCCGACATCCCGCGGCAGCACAGCAACCTGATCCGGCTGCGGGTGGCGGGCTTTCCGCTCTCCATCGACGATTTCGGCACCGGCTACTCCTCGCTGATCAGCCTCTACCAACTGCCGTTTGACGAATTGAAGATCGATCAGGCGTTTGTGATGCGCGCCGACAGCGACCCGGTGGCGCTGGAGATCATCCGCGCGCTGGTCTTCCTCGCCCGCCATCTGAAGATGACACTGATCGCCGAGGGGGTGGAGACCGAAACCATCCGCCGGCTGCTGCTGGAGGCGGGGGTGGCGCGCATCCAAGGCTATCTGGTGCACGAACCGATGCCGTTTGACGCGCTAAAAAAGTGGCGCGAAACCTACCGCCCCGCGCCTCTCGCCAGCCCCGAACCGCCGGCAGCGGCACTGCCCGCCAAGGCGCTACTCGATATCAGCCAGCAGACGCTGAACAACGAGGCGGAACCGCTGGCGACCACGCTGGTGGAGGCGCTGCGCGCACGCAAGGAGGAGGGCCATTTCCAACCCCTCTTCGCCGCCCTGTTTGCCGCCGGCACCTCCATCACCCGCCTGCTCACCCTGCTGCTGCGCAGCGAGTGGATGCTGCTGCAACAGGCGATGCCGGCGATCCAGAAGCTGCCCGACGCCGAGCAGTATCAGGCGATTCGCGACCAGCTCGACTTTTTCGAACGCCTGCGCCGGCTGGCGGTCGAAACCAAGGAGCAGGAGTGGCAGCAGCGGCTCGAACAGAGCGAACACCGGGCGCACAAGGAGCATCTCGATCGCATCCTGGCCGAAAACAGCGTCGTCTGGCTACGCCGCCGCCGGGTGAAACTGGTCACCTACCTCGACGAGGTGCCGATTCAGGCGCAGGCCAAGGTGGTCGATATCATCGGCCATATCATCACCGTGGCGCTGGATGGCGAGGTGGCCAAGGTGCTGGCGGTGAACGACTACCGCGCCCACATCGCCACCCAAGACAACCGCGAGCGGATCGCGGTGGAGATGCTGAAGCTCCACAACGGCAATGTCCGGCTGGCGTTGGGGGAGATCACCCCCAACCACATCGGCCAGCGCCACCATGTGCGGGTGCGCCACCCCGACCAGCCGGAGGTGACCCTCGCCATCCACGGGCAACCCGCGATCCACGGTCGGCTGGTCGATATCTCCATCGCCGGCGCAAGGCTCGCCCTGCCCGCCACCGCGGCAATCACCCGGCGAATCGCCGTGCGCTGCAGCTTCACCCTCGCCGACCGCACCATCAACGGCAAGGGGATTGTCCGCTGGACGCGCGACACGGAGGAGCAGCGCCTCTGCGGCATCAACCTACACTGCAGCAGCAACGACCAACGGCTGCTGCAGGAAGAGACCCTGCGCCTACAGCGCGACCTCATCACCCGGATCAACAACGCCAAGCTCCCAGTGCTGCTGCAAACCGCCCTCGATGCGCAGGAGTAGGAGCGATTTCCCAACCGCGAACCCGCCCCTCCACGGTGGAAGAGATGATGAACCACGAGGATGATGAACCACAGAGACACGGAGGCACAGAGAAAAGAAGGAAAAAGGCTGTCATCGTCCCCACCATCCATCATGAACACGCACGCCGCGAATGGATTCCGGGTCAGACCCGGAATGACAGCCGCCCCTTTCCTCTCCGCGCCTCCGCGCCTCCGCGGTGAAAGAACAATGAACCACAAAGTCACAAAGACACGAAGGAAAAGGAAAATGTCCCGGCACAGGCCGGTGATGGATCTCATCATTGTGCTTGACACATCCTACATAAAATCGTATAGTGCGGGTCATCA
>WFMN01000250.1 GCA_015489095.1 Mariprofundaceae bacterium
GGTGCGATTCCAGCCCGCCACAATCTGCACCTTGGGCAGCGCGCCGCCGATCGCCTGCAAATGGTCGGCGCGGGCCAGCTCCACCTGCTTGTTACCCAACCGCACGCCGAGCGCCGCCGCCTCCGCCCGCCGCTGCCAAGCCTCGAGCCGATCGGGCTCGGCGCGCAGCGGCGCAATGCCGCGCCGTGGCGTGACCGCGTCCGCCACCGCTTCGCCGGTCAGCGATTCCAGCTCCGCTTTTGCCTGATCCACCATCCGCCCGGCACGGATCCGCGAAGCCCGCGCCTGATCCCGCCGGCTGGCGGCGGCTAGGGAGTCGTTCACCGCCGCGGTGCCGGCCGAAAACGAAGCCCCTGCCTGCTCGGCCAACCTCGTCATCGCCGCCTCGCGCGCCTCGGCCGCGGCCAGCGCCGCCCGCGCCCGCAGCAGATTCAGCCACGCGGCCGCGGTTTCCAGCATCGTCCGCTGCCGTTGCCGCGCCAGCCGCAATGCGCCGCTCGCGGCCGAGATCTCCCCCTTCCGGTATCGCGCCCACTTCTCAAGGTCGAACAGCGGCTGATAGGCCTTGAGGCCGTAGCGCCGCTCATGGTTGCGCACCTCCGTGGAGAGGAATTGCGCCAACCGATCGTAGCGGTAATCCTCGGTTTTTCTGCTCAGCGCGCCGTCAGCCACCACATAGGGGAGCAGCCACGCCCGCCCGAGCACCCGATCCTCATCGGAGGCCTCCCGCGCCGCCTCGGCCGCTCGCAGGGCGGGGGCGTGGGCGAGCGCGGAGTCCACCACCGCTTGCAGGCTTTCGGCGCCGGCCGGCTCGGCACAGGCGGCGAGCAGCAAGAGGGCCGCGGCCGCCCGCTTCACGCCGCCTCCCGCCGCGCACCGACTCGCCATGCGGCGAGCTTGGCCAGCCCGTGTTCCAGCAGCGAATAGGCGGCGGGCACCACCACCAGCGTCAACAGCGTGGAGGAGACCATGCCGCCGATCACCGCCACCGACATCGGAATCGTCATCTCGCTCCCCCGCCCCAGCCCGAGCGCCGCCGGCAGCATGGCGAAGATGATGGTCAGCGAGGTCATCAGCACCGGCCGCATCCGCTGCGGGCAGGCCTCGCGCAGCGCCGTGTCGATCGCCATCCCCTCGGCGCGGTAGCGGTTGGTCAGATCGACCAGCAGGATCGAGTTCTTCGCCACCAGCCCGACCAGCAGCACCAGCCCGATCATCGAGAAGATATTGAGCGTATCGCCGGTCAGCATCAGCGCCGCGATGCCGCCGGCGATCGCCATCGGCTGCGCCAGCATCAGCACCCAGGGCTGAGCGAAGGAGTTGAACTGGCTGGCCAGCACCATGAAGATCAGCACCATCGCGATGCCGAAGGCGAAGGCCATGTTCCTGCCCGTCTTCTTGAACTCCGCCGCCTGACCGGTATAGACGATGCGGTAGCCGTTGGGGAGCAGCTCCTCCGCGATCGCGTTGACCCGATCGACGGCGGCGCCGAGCGGCATGGTCGGCGCGCTGTAAAACATCCCGGCGTAGCGTAGATCCATCTTCTGGATCACGGCGGGGCCGAGCCTTGTCTTCCAGTCGGCGATCGTGTCGAGCCGCACCGCAGCATTGCTCGGTGTGCGCAGGTAGATCTTGGCGAGATCGTCCGGCTGGGCGAGCTGCCCCGGCTTCGCCTTGAGCCGGATGTTGTAGCGGTTGCCGTCTCCCGGCTGGTCGTTGAAGCGGGCGACATCGAGGCCGCCGGCCAGCACGCCGACGGTCTGCGCGATCTCGGCGGCGGTGATGCCGAGGTCACGCGCCCGCGCCCGATCGACATCGAGGGTGATCTGCGGCAGATCGAGCTGCAGATCGAGATCGAGCTTGCCGATGCCGGGGATGGCGTCGAGCCGCCGCTTCATCGCGCGGGAGAGCTCAGCCACCTTGTCGAGGTCGGGGCCGGTGAGCGCGAACTGCAGCGGCTCGCCGCGCTGGCCGCCGACGATCGGCACCTTGACGGCGAAGGCGTGCAGCCCCGGAATCCGCTCCAACTCGGCCTGAATCGCCGGCAGGATCTCCCACTGCCTGCGGCTGCGCGCCATCTTGTCGCGCAGATGGACATAGGCCACCCCCTGATTCACCTGCCCGCGCCGCCCCGAGCCGATGACGGTGAAGTAGCTCTCTACATCGGGCGCGTTCGCCAGCACCCGCTCCACCGCCTTCAGCCGCGCGTCGGTGGCGGTGATGCTCGATCCGAGCGGCGATTTGAAGATGATCATGAACCGCCCCTCATCCTCGCGCGGCACGAACCCCTTGCCGATCACGCCGAAGAGGGCGGTGCTGGCGAGAAAGAGCGCCAACGCGCCGATCACCACCTTCCAGCGGTGGCGAAGCGAGAGGTGGAGCAGACGGCGGTAGCGCCGGTCGAGCAGCAGAAAGCCCCGGTCGAAGAGCCGGTAGATCCGGCCGTGGCTGACGGCCACATGGAGATAACGGGAGCAGAGCATCGGCACCAGGGTGAGGGCGACTAGGAGCGAGGCGAGCACGCCGAAGGTGACGATCACCGCGAAGGCGTTGAAGAAACGGCCGACCATCCCGTCCATGAAGATCACCGGCGCGAAGATCGCGACGATGCTCAGGCTTGCGGCGACGACGGCGAAGGTGACCTGCCGGCTGCCGGCGAGCGCCGCGCGCACCGCGTCGGGCTCCAGCCCTTGTTCGCGGTGGCGGTAGATATTCTCCAGCACGACGATCGCGTCATCGACCACGATGCCGATCAACAGCAAGAGCGCGAGCAGCGTCATCAAATTGAGCGTGAAGCCGAAGGCGTAGGCGATCGCGATCGCGGTCAGCATCGAAACCGGGATCGCCGCCGAGACGATCAGCGTCGCCCGGAGGCTCTTCAAAAAGAGCAGCACGACGACGAAGGCGAGCAGGATCGATTCGACCAGATGCTCCTTCAGCCCATCGACGATCCCTTGGATGATCTCCGCATCGTTGGAGGCGATCGCCAGCCGCATCCCGGCCGGCAGGGCGGGAATGATCTCCTCCTTCAGCCTCTGCTTGACCGCATCGACGATGGCGACCGCGTTGCCGCCGGTCACCTTGACGATGCCGAGCCCGACGGCGGGCTTGCCGTTGAAGCGGGCGATCTGGCGGAAATCGGCCAGCCCGTCCTCGACATCGGCGATGTCGGCCAGCGTGATCGTCGTGCCGCCTTGGGCGCGCACCACCATCGTTTTCAACGCATCGACGGTGTGAAACTCGAGGTCGAGCTTGAGCATGTACTCGTGCCGATCCCCGGTCAGAAAGCCGCCGGGGAACTGAAGATGCTCGCGACGGAAGGCGGCGATCACCTCGGGGATCGTGATCCCCAGCCCCTGCATCCGGTCGAGATCGAGCCAGACGCGGATCGTGCGCTTGCGCTCGCCGCCGATCCGCACCTCGCCGACGCCGTCAATGTTCTCCAGCCGCTTCTTGATCACATTGCGGGCGTAGCGGTTGAGCTGCCCCAGCGTGCGATCCCCGGTCAGGGCGAGCCAGAGGATCGGGGCGGCGCCGATTTGCACCTTGGCCACGATCGGCGGATCGCTCCCCTTGGGCAGCTCGCGCAGGATCTGGTTCACCTTGGCCTGCACCTCGTTGAAGGCGACATCGATATCCTTGGCGAGCAGAAACTGGATCGTCACCACCGACACCCCGGGCGAGGAGTAGGAGATGACATGCTCGATGCCCGAGATGCTGTTCACCTTCTCCTCGATGATCGAGGTGATCGCGGCGTCGATCACCTCGGGATCGGCGCCTTGATCGACCGTGGTGACCGAGACCATCGGGAAATCGACCGTCGGAAAGCGATCGACGCCGATCCGCTGGTAGCTGATGACGCCGAAGAGCACCAGCAGCGCGGAGATCATCCACGCCAGCACATGGCGGTGGATCGAGATCTCGGGAAGGTTCAACTTTGATGAACTCGCAAAACATCCATCCGTGGAATTCGCGGTCGGAGACCGCTCCTACGGCTTGTAGGAGGGGAATCCTTTCCCCGAACCCATCCGTGGGATTCGCGGTTGGAAACCGCTCCTACAGCCTGTAGGAGGGGAATCCTTTCCCCGAACCCGTCCGCGACCGCGATGCCGACTCTTGTCGTCATCGTTGCGTGCTGTTCACGATGCGGATCTGTGCGCCGTCGGTCAGAAACGGCGCGCCGACCGCGGCCAGGGTGACGCCGGGCGCAAGCCCCTTGGTGATCTCGACCTCCCCCGCCCTACGCACGCCGGTCACAACCTTCCGCTCCGCCACCCTTCCATCGCGCACGAGATAGACCACCTCGCCCGCCGGACGGAGCACCACGCACCCCTCCGGCACGACCACCGCCCGTCGGTGCACGGCGAGCACCAGCTCGGCGATCACGCTGCCGCCGGGGCGCCACCCCTCCGGCGGATGGGCGATCCGCACCCGCGCCTGAAACGCGTTCGATGCCGCGCCGACCGCCGGGGTCAGCTCATCCACCCGCGCCGCGACCACTTGGTCGTCGCCGGGCAGATGGAGCCGCGCCGGCGTTCCGACCCGCACCGCCGCCCCCCGCGTCTCGGGAATCGGAAGCGCGACCGTCAGCGCGCCGTCGGTAACCAGCCGGAACATCGGCTTGCCGACGCCGATATAGTCGCCCGCCGCCACCCACCGCCGCTGCACCGTGCCGGCCACCGGCGCGGTGATCTCGGCGCGCGCCAGGTTGTGCCGCGCCTGGGTAAGGCGCGCCTTGGCCGCCTCGACCGCCTTGCGCAGCGCGATCAGCCGCGCCTCGGCCTGATCGAGCATGGTGGTGGAGACGAACCGTTCGCGGGCCAGCTTCCGGTAGCGCCGCGTCAGCCGCGCCTGCGCCGCGGCCTCCGCCCGGGCGCGCGCCAGATCGGCCTCGGCCGAGGAGCGCGCCGCCACGAGATCGGTCGCGTCGAGCCGCGCCAGCAGCTCCCCCTTCTTCACCCGGCGGCCGATCTCGACCGTCACCCGCGCCACCCGCCCCGGCACCTCGGCCGCCACGGTGACGGACCTCGGATCGAGGATCCGCCCCAACACGCGCTGGGTCTGCTCGAGATCGCGCAGGGCGCTCGTCGCCGTGGTGATCTTCACCGCCCGAGCCGGCTGCTGATCCGCGGGCTGATGCCCCTTGCCGTCCTGTGCCGGCGCGCCGCCGCCGCAGGAGACGAGCAGGATGGCGAGCAGCGGGAGGAGCGCCGCCCGCATCATGCCTCCTCCCGTTTCGGCGCCGAACCGGCAAACCACGGGCTCGCCGCCAGGATCGCTTCCGCCTCAGCGCGGCAGGCGGCGAAAACCCGTTGCGGATATTCCTCCCGCCAGCCGCACCCCTTGAGGAAATGGATCACATTGGTGGTGAAATGGCGGTAGCTGCAGCCGTCAACGCCCCCCGGCGCGCCCGCCGACTCTTCGACGGCACGGGCGACAAAGGAGTGGGCGGTGCTGTTCAGCCCGACGCAGAGCCCCCACATGCCGTGGTTGAGCAGCAGCGCCAGCTCCTCTCTCGCCGACCGATCAAGGTCGGCGTAGCCCTCCAGCTCCGCCTCCAGAAGCTCCAGCACCACCCGCTGCGCCCGCTGAAAGAAATCGGCGTGCAGCCGGGTCAACCGCGCCACCCGATCTGGTACGGCGCGCCGCCAGATCGAAGGCATCAGCGAGAGATGCTCAATCTCGACCAGCGCCGGATGGTGCTCGGAGATCAGCCAGTTGGCGGTAAAGCCGGTGACGATGCGGGTGATCGCCGGCCGATCCAGACCGATGATACGCTCGAAGATCGCAAGCTCCTCCCCGATCAGCAGGGTGGCGCAGCCCGTCAACAGATCCTCCTTGGCGGCGAAATGGGAGTAGATCGTCCCCATCGAGAGGCGGCACGCGCCGGCGACATCGGACATCCGCACACCGAGGAACCCCTTTTCCACAAAGAGCGCGATCGCATGGCGCAGGATCGCCTGCTCCCGTTGCGTGCGTTTTGTCTGTCGATCCATCGGCTACCCCATCCCGGTTCTTGTTTAAGAAGTGGAAATTCGCGGTTGGAAACCGCTCCTACAGCCTTGTAGGAGGGGAATCCTTTCCCCGAACCCTATCCGTGGCCGCAGCAACGAACGCTAGTCGAATAATATTCGAAATCAATTCGTGGGCACAGCTTGATCACACATCCCCAACCATCCAGCATCGTGCGATGGAGAGGATTCTGGTCTCCGCCTGTCTCGTCGGCGAGAAGGTGCGCTAGGCCAGGGTTCGGGGTCCAGGGTTCGGGGTCGAACCAAGCTAACGGGGCTAGGGTTCAGGGTTCGGGGTCGAACCAAGCTAACATATTGTAAAACTTTCCACTCCAAGCTAAAAACCATCCGTTTTTCGGCTTAGCGCCAACTTTTTCGGGGGCAAAAAGCGCGTTTTACAACATGTTACTGCTGAAGAGGGCTGAATCGGACATCATACGAGCAC
>WFMN01000251.1 GCA_015489095.1 Mariprofundaceae bacterium
GCGCAGGGTGGCGATGGGCTGCCAGCGAAACGGAGATTCTGAGCACAGCGGCGGGTCGTTATCGCTGTCCGCTAGGAACAGGGTGAAATAGAGGGTGCGGTCGGGGTAGCGGTAGCGCCATTCGTGGCACCGCCGCCAGTTGCGGCCGCAGATGCCGGTCTCCTCCAGCAGTTCGCGCCGCGCGCAGGCGAGCGTGGTTTCGCCTTCCCGCTGCTTGCCGCCGGGGAGCGACCAGTAGCCGCCGCAGTGGACTTCCGGCGGCCGCTTGAGCAGTAGTACTCGGCGCTGCGTATCGAGCAGCGCGATGAGGGCGATCAATCGCCCAGCGCGCCGCCGCAGCTCGACCCTTGGCCAGCGGTGCAGCCGAAGCAGTGATCCATCACCCGGATCGGGCTCCCCTCAAGGGCGGCGCAATCGACCTGCGACAGATGGATGTTGCGCCCGTTGCCCACTCCCGCCGGCAGTCCCAGCATCTGATTGAAATCGCAGTCATACACCATCCCCTGCCAGTCGATGCTGAGCAGGTTGCGGCACATCACCGTCTCTAGGTTGGCGGTCTGGTAGGCGCCATGCAGGGTCTGCATGTACTGCGCGAAGGTGCCTTGTGACAGCAGCGTGCTGCCGAAGCGCCGGATCGGCATGTTGGTGATGGTAAAGAGCTGATTGAAGACGATGCCGAACTGGTCGCGTAGCTGCGCCTTGTAGCTGGCCTCCAACGCCTGCTGGTCGGGCGGCAGGCTGGCGCCTTGCGGGTTATAAACCAGATTGAGCGTCAGCCCGCTTCCCGCAACGCCGTAGCCGATGGCGTTGAGCCGGCGCAGCACGCGGATGCTGGTCTCGAACACGCCGTTGCCGCGCTGCCGATCCACATTCTCCCGCAGGTAGCAGGGGAGCGAGGCAACAATCTCCACGCCATGATCGGCCATGAACCGTGCGGTTGTCTCCTGCCCCGGCTCCTCGAGCACGGTGAGGTTGCAGCGGTCGATGGTGGTGATGCCGCGCTGGCTCGCCTGTTGGATCAGGTGGCGGAATTGCGGGTGCAACTCCGGCGCGCCGCCGGTGAGATCGAGGGTTTGCAGCCCCGGTGTGTCGAGAAAGTCGATAACGGCGGCGATGTTGTTGCTGCTCATCATCTCGGTGCGGCGCGGGCTGGCGGCGACATGGCAGTGGTTGCACTGCAAATTGCAGCGGTAGCCCAGATTGACCTGCAGCGTGTGCAGGGTGGCGCGCCGGATCTCGGGGAAGCCGATGGCGTTGAGGTGGGGCAGGGTTTCAAGCATGGAATGCTCCTAATTCAGAATGGGGGATGGGTCGTGCGGGAAGCACGATTCTTTCACCCGCCGCCCTGCTTGGCTTGGATCCCCGCCTCCGCCAGCAGGGTGATTACCGGCGTGACATGGTTGCCCTGGATCTCGATGGTGCCGTTTTTGACCGCGCCGCCGGTGCCGAGGCGGGTTTTGAGCCGCTTGGCGATCGCCTTGATGTCGTGCTGATTGCTGCTGAGGCCGAAGATGACGGTCACCTCCTTGCCGCCGCGCCCCTTCTTCTCGCGCCGCACCCGCACCCCGCCGCCGGAGGCAGGGGGCGGGGTGGCGCGCTTGGGTTTGCGCGGCTTGGCGGTTCTTCCCTCTTCGGTGGAATAGACAACGGTGCGGTCGCGCATGGATGCTCCTGTGGTTGCAATCGGATAGATGGGCGCCAAGATTACGGATAGTCCCGTGCAGTGTCAGTTTTCCGAGGAGGGTACCATGTCCGATTCCATTCTTTCCGTACTCAATGAGGAGCGCACCTTTCCGCCGGTGCATAGCACGGATGCCAATATCGATGGTATGGCGGCATACCAGGCGCTCTGCGACCGCTTTACCGCCGATTTTGAAGGCACTTGGGGCGAGCTGGCGCGCGAGCATCTGGCGTGGGCGCACCCTTTCAGCCGCGTGCTGGATGAAAGCAACGCCCCGTTCTATCGCTGGTTTGACGACGGCATGCTCAATGTCAGCGCCAACTGCCTCGATCGCCATGTGGAGGCGGGGCTGGGCGAGCGCTTTGCGATCATCTGGGAGGGCGAAGATGGCGAGGTGCGCCGCATCAGCTATCGCGCCCTGCTTGCCGATGTCTGCCGCGCCGCCAACGGGTTGCGCGCGCTGGGGGTGGAGCGCGGCGACCGGGTGGTGATCTACATGCCGATGATCCCGGAGGCGGCGGTGGCGATGCTCGCCTGCAGCCGGATCGGCGCCACCCATTCGGTGGTGTTCGGCGCCTTTGCCGCGCAGGCGCTGCGTGATCGCCTGATCGATACCGGCGCCAAGGTGGTGATTACCGCCGATGGCGGCTGGCGCAAGGGAGAGGTGCACGCCTTGAAACCGAAGGTGGACGAGGCGCTCAAGGGCGAGGGGGTTGCCGTCAACAAGGTGGTGGTGGTCACCCACTGCAACCACCCGGTCGATTGGGTCGAGGGGCGCGACCTCGATTGGTACATCATGCTGGAGGGGCAGCGGGAGAGCTGCCCGCCGGAGCCGCTGCCGGCCGAGCATCCGCTGTTTATCCTCTACACCTCGGGCTCCACCGGCAAGCCGAAGGGGATCGTTCACTCCACCGGCGGCTACCTGCTGTGGGCGCGGCTGACCATGCTGTGGAGCTTCGATTTCCACCCCGGGCGCGACCTGTTTTGGTGCACCGCCGATATCGGCTGGATCACCGGCCACACCTACTCGGTCTATGGGCCGTTGGCGTGCGGCGGCACCACCATGATGTATGAAGGGGTGCCGACCTATCCCGACCCCGGGCGGATGTGGAGGATCTGCGCCCACCATAAGGTGTCGATCTTCTACACCGCGCCGACGGCGATCCGTGCCCTGATCAAGGCGGGGGACGAGTGGCCGGCGCGGCACAACCTCTCCTCGTTGCGGGTGCTGGGAACGGTGGGGGAGCCGATCAACCCCGAGGCGTGGATCTGGTACCACGAGGTGATCGGCGGCGGGCGCTGCCCGATTGTCGATACCTGGTGGCAGACCGAAACCGGTGGCCACATGATCTCCCCGCTCCCCTTCGCCACCACCCTCAAGCCGGGGTCGGCCAGCAAGCCGCTGCCGGGGATCTCCGCCCAAGTGCTGGATGTCGATGGCAACGCGGTGCGCGACGGCGGCGGGCTGCTGGCGCTGACGAGACCGTGGCCGTCGATGCTGCGCGGGATCTGGGGCGATGACCGGCGTTATGTCGATACCTACTGGCACCGCTTCGGCGGGCACTACTACTTCGCCGGTGATGGCGCGCGCATCGATAGCGATGGCGACTTCTGGATCATGGGGCGGGTGGATGATGTGCTCAATGTCTCCGGCCACCGGCTGGGGACGATGGAGATCGAGTCGGCGCTGGTGTCGCATCCGGCTGTCGCCGAGGCGGCGGTGGTCGGGCGGCCTGACGAGGTCAAGGGGGAGGCGATCTTCGCCTTCGTGGTGTTGAAGCAGGCGGGCGGTGCCGATCTGAAAGATGCGCTGCGCGACCATGTGGCGGAGGAGATCGGGCCGATCGCCAAGCCGGACGAGATCCGGTTCGCCCACGGGCTGCCCAAAACCCGCTCCGGCAAGATCATGCGCCGCCTGCTGCGCGACATCGCCGCCGGCAACACCATCCATCAGGATGTCTCCACGCTGGAAGACGCCGCCGTGGTCGAAGCACTGCACAAGGACGCTTGTTGAGCGCGTGATGCCGACGATCTTCACCACAGAGACGCGGAGACACGGAGGGAGAGGATGCCTAGAGTGGGAACTCTTTTACCATCCCTCTGTGCCTCCGTGCCGCCGTGGTCGAAGCACTGCACAAAGACGCTTGTTGAGCGCGTGATGCTGACGATCTTCACCACAGAGGCACGGAGACACGGAGGGAGAGGATGCCTAGAGTGGGAACTCTTTCACCATCCCTCTGTGCCTCCGTGCCTCTGTGGTAAAACAACAAGGAATAACACCAAATGATTCGAACCCGATTTGCTCCATCACCGACCGGAATGCTCCACATCGGCGGCGCCCGCACCGCGCTCTTTTCGTGGCTCTATGCCCGCCATCACGGCGGCGAGTTTGTGCTGCGTATCGAGGATACCGACCGCGAACGCTCGACCGACGAGGCGACGGCGGTGATCCTCGACGGCATGCGCTGGCTGGGGCTGGATTGGGATGGCGAGCCGGTGTTTCAGCGTCAGCGCGAGCCGCAGCACAAGGCGGCGGTGGAGCGGCTGCTGCAGGCGGGCAAGGCCTACCGCTGCAACTGCAGCCGCGAGCGGCTGACCGCGCTACGCGAATCGCAGCGGGCGGCGGGGAAGAAGCCGATGTACGACGGCCACTGCCGCAACCACCCGCCTGCCGAGGATGCAAAGGGGTGTGTGGTGCGGTTTCGCTCGCCCGATGATGGCGAGACCTGGGTGCGCGATCTGGTGTTGGGCGATGTCTGCTTTGCCAACAGCGAACTGGATGATCTCATCATCATGCGCTCTGATGGCTCGCCGACCTACAATCTGGCGGTGGTGGTGGACGACGCCGACATGGGGATCAGCCATGTGGTGCGCGGCGCTGACCACCTCAACAAC
>WFMN01000252.1 GCA_015489095.1 Mariprofundaceae bacterium
GATATCGGCTCCAACGCCATGCGCATGCGGGTGGCGGCGGTGGGCGAGGATGGCCACCTGAAAATCATCTTCGCCCATCGCGAGGCGGTGCGGCTGGGGCAGGATGCCTTTACCACCGGGGTGTTGAGCGAGGCCACCATCGCCCGTACCGAGAAGGCCTTTGCCAACTTCCGCACCTATCTCGACCGTTACCCCGTCGAAAAGCTGCGCGTTACCGGCACCAGCGCATTGCGGGACGCCAGCAACGCCGACCAGCTGATCGCACGCATCCGTGACAAATTCGGCATCACCATCGAGATCATCAGCGGGGATGAAGAGGGGAGCCTGATTCACCACGCCATCTACCAGCGCCTGCCGCGGATGCGCAAAAAACGGGTGCTGCTGATCGACATCGGCGGCGGCAGCGTCGAGGTCAGCCTCTGCGTGCGCGGCACCATCGTGGCGCTGGAGAGCTTCCGCATGGGTACGGTGCGGCTGCTCAATCTGTTTCACGCCGCCGACAACCCGGAGGCGTTCCACCACTTGCTGCACGAATACATCGCCACCATGCGCAACAAGGTTCGGCAGGAGATCGCCCACCACAAGATCGACTGCTGCATCGGCACCGGCGGCAATATCGAGTGTCTGGCCGAGTTGGCGGTTACCCTGCTGGAGCATGACCGCAATGACCGGTTGGATTATCCCGCCCTCGACCAGATCTGCGACCGGTTGGAGGCGATGCCCTACCAGGATCGGATCGACCGGCTAGGTCTGCGCCCCGACCGCGCCGATGTCATTATCCCCGCAGCATTGGTGGTCAAGTCGATGATGGAGCTGGTCGGCGATGTGCCGATGCTGGTGCCCGGCGTCGGGCTGGCTGAGGGGGTGCTGGTCGATCTGCTGGCGCCGCATCTTGCCGATGTCACCACCATGAAACGGCAGGCGATCGGCTGGGCCAAAAGCATGGCCAAGAAGTTCCACGCCGACCTCGACTACGCCAAGCAGGTACGCCAGGCGGCCAAAACGCTGTTTGACCAGTTGCAACCGCTGCACAAGCTCGCCAAACGGGACAAGCTGCTGCTGCAGGTCGCCGCCCTCTGCCACGAAATCGGCATCTCCGTCCGCCCCAATGGCCACCATCGCCACGGTGCCTACCTGATCAACGCCTCGCCCATGGTTGGTCTCACGAGGGATGAAAAGGGGCTGCTGGCACAGGTGGTGCGGGCGCAGCGCAAATCGTTTCCCGATCATGACAGCGCGCGGCTGGCGGAGCTCTCCAAGGGCGACCGCGCGCGGGTGATGAAGCTGGCGCTGCTGCTGCGGCTCGCCATCGCCGCCAACAAAGAGCGGCGCGGCTCGGTGAAGGAGATCCGCTGCACCATCGACGATGACGGCGTAGCCTTCGCCTTGACCGGCGAGGGTGATTTGGAGCTGGAGCGCTGGAGCATTCAAAAGCTGTCCGCCCTCTTTCAGCAGGTGCTGCACACCCCGATCAAGGAGATCACCATCACCCGATAGAGCTACGAATCCCGGGGTTCACGCTCCCGAAAAGCGATCACGGAACGGGCAAACTCCTGAAAATCCACGGTGTGATTGCGTGCGATAGCATACACAATCGCCCAATTGATCGCTTCGTAATTGTGCACAGCAAGATTGCGAAACCCCACCGCCTTTTTCATTCGTAGCGCCAGATTAGGCGCGATGACCCCCACATCACTCAGGCGATCAAACAGTTCCCCCATCGTATCCGGCGGCGAGAACTCCAGCGTTGAAACCATGCTCGCCCCAATATCGACGCACAGCTGCACCGCACGGGTCAGGTTCAACGCAAGAATATCCTGCGCATCGTAGTCCTCCAGCAGCGCATCCACCGAGTCAGGACACCGGGTTTCAACGCGATGCAACGCCCTGCGCAGCGATTCCAGTTTTTGCGCGATCACTTCCCAATCCATGCTTCCCTCCGTTCACGAAGAATCCGGTCGCGATAGGGCAGGAAATCCGCCTGATCAAACAGGTGGCGTGTGATCAAGCGGGCATAGCGTACATCATCACCCATCACCCGTTGTCCGCCAGTCAAAATCTGTCCCAACAGCGGTTCACCCACCACAGCGAAATCGACCAGATCGACCGGGCGTCCGAATTCCACCGCCAAATCCGCAATCAACGCCATCTTCTCATCCACTGTGAGTGGACGATCTGCGCCGACCGCCAGATCCATATCGCTCTCCGGCCGCTCCTCTCCCCGCGCCAATGAGCCGAACAGCACAGCCAGACGCACATGGGGGTGTTGTGCCAACACCCTGTTCACAGCCTTGCAGTAGCGACAATCCGAACCGCTTTTCACCCCACTGTTTCCATACCCACGCCCATCATTCGGCCACCCTATCCAACCATTGCGCCACCCACAACGGTCACTGCTGCTGCCACGCAAACCAGAGTGCCATTCGCGAATGGGAATCCGCGCCTACACCGCAACCGTAGGGGCTATCTCCGACCGCGAATCCAATCGAAACTGCCTCCTGCTCGGGAGGCCGCTCCCGTCACAGGCTAGCAGGTACACTCTTTATCCAAGCAGCGCCGAATCATTGACGCCAGCTTATCGACATCAATCGGCTTCGGTAGCAACGGAAAACCATCGGGAACGGCGCCATCCGGGAGCAAACACCGGTCGCTGTAGCCACTGATAAAGATCATCGGTATCCCCGGATAACGGCGGCGCAACTTGCGATGCAGCACCCTCTGCTTGCTGTCGGGCAGCACCACATCGAGAATCGCCAGATCGATACGCTGATCCGCCTGCTTCACCATGTTGAGTGCCTGCTTGCCATCGGATGCGCAACAGGTGTGATAACCCAACTTTTGGCAGATCTCCTCAATAGTTGCACGAACAACCGCATCATCGTCCACGATCAATAGCGTGGTACGCGCATTGCTCGATAGCGGCAGCGTAGCCATCCATGCCTCATGGCCTCGCGCGGGAACAGCCGCGCTTCCCTCGGCCACCGCACCCGCAAGCGGCAGATAGATATGGAAGCAAGTCCCTTTGCCGATCTTGCTCTGCACCTCGATCACCCCCTTGTGCTGGTGCACGATACCATAGGCGGAGGAGAGCCCAAGCCCGGTTCCCTTCCCGACATCCTTGGTGGTGAAAAACGGATCAAAGATCTTTTTCAGGTGGTTGGGATGAATGCCATGGCCGTTATCCGCTACCGAGATATGGCAATAATCGACCATGCGCGCATCCACATTGCGTTCAACCAGTTCGGCACTGGCGGGCTGATGCTCCACCGCCACCCGAATCACCGGGGCGTGGCACCCGGCCACCGCATCACGCGCATTGTTGATCAGGTTGAACATCATCTGCTGGATCTGGGTGATATCGGCATCCACCACCAGCCGCGCATCCATCTCCATCACTTCAAGCCGAATCGAATCGGGCAAACCGATGCGGATCAGCTTGCAGGTCTCCTTGATCAAGGGAGCCACCGTCACCCGTGTCGCCTCCGGCAACTGCTCCTTGTGGGAAAAGGCGAGCAGTTGTGACACGATCTCGGCGCTGTTCTGGCACAATGTATTGATGGTAGCCAGCCGCTCCTGCAACCGGTGATCATCTGGATGGTCGCGCTGGGCAAGAAAGACGCTGCCCTGAATGCCACACAGGGCATTATTGAAGTTATGGGCGATACCTCCCGCCATCGTGCCGATCGCCTCCATCTTTTCGGCGTGCCGCAACTTCTGCTCCATGGCCACCTTTTCGCTGATGTCTGCAAAGACACCTACCATGTACTGCAGATGACCGTCATCATCACACAGCGCATTGATGGTCAGCATTTCAGGATAGACATCACCATTCTTGCGCTTGTTCCAGATCATCCCTTCCCAGTGGTGATCGTGACAAATCGCCCGCCACATCGTTCGGTAGAACTCCCGCCCCTGCTTGCCGGACTGCAATATCCGGGGATTACTCCCCACCACCTCATCACGCGCATACCCGGTCAACAGACAAAAGGCCGGATTGACATCGATGATGGTTGCATGGCTATCGGTAATGATCACCCCCTCCTGAATGGTTGCCACCGCCTTCCGCGTCAGTTCCAACTGGCGCCCCAGCGCTTTGCGTTTGCATTTCATGCGGTAAGCGCGGGCACCGGCGGTGAGGAGGTGCATCAATGGAAGGGATGCCGATTTCGCCATCCGTTTATCCATATCCCGTTTGCTGGTCAGATAATCGATGGCATCATGGTGGAATGC
>WFMN01000253.1 GCA_015489095.1 Mariprofundaceae bacterium
GCAGGTGTACCGCGTCCCCGCGCCGCACATGCACCGCCAATGCGCCGCCGCACCCGATCTCCGCGTCGTCGGGGTGGGGTGAAAGCGCCAGAATAACCCGTGAACCGTTGCCGTCAGCCATCAACCACCCCTCCCATGTCGCGGATAATCTCCCCCGCCTCGGGGCCGGTGTTGTAGATCAGGTCGATCACCGACAGATAGGGGACGAACTCGCCATGCTGCTGCGGATAGACCGGCGGCTCCACATGCTGGAAGCAGAGCCGCATCCCCTGCTCGGCGAACGCCTCGCGGCGCAGGTAGTTGCGCCCTTCGGCGCCGGAGAGGTAGCCGTCGCCATCCAGTTGCCGGCAGAGGTCGATCAGCCGCTGGGTGGGGTCGTCGGAGGCCGGCTCCATCTCGGAGGCGATATAAAGCGGCGCGCTGCAGCCCACCTGCTCGCCCAGCAGGCGGATCGCCTCGATGTTGAGCCTGCTCATGCGCCACTTCTCATCCTTCGCCTTGTGAAACAGGCGGCCGAGCGGGAACCAGTAGTCGTCAAAGTAGGGGGCGTCCATGTAGCTCTGCACGATGGTGGAGATCTGCTTGCGCACCCAGAGCTCGCTGGCGATGGTGATCTCCTGAATCTTCTGGCCGAAGCGGTAATGCACCGGCAGCGTCAGCCACTGCACCCCGTTGTAGGTCTTGATCCGGTTGCGGTTCTGCCACTCGTTTTTGTGGTACTGCACCGTATCCAGAATGATGAAGGCATCCGCCATCATCCATTTATGAAAGAACCCGGGCCACGGCAGGTAGTTGGGCTGATGGATGGCGATCAGGCCGCTCACGATTTCGCCCCCGGTGCCACCCGGATGAAAAACGGGTTGGCCTCCATGCGGATATTGCCTTGGGTCGGCACCCGCAACCGAACGGCATGATCGCCGACCTCCAGCTCCAGTTTGCGCACCACCACCTTGCCCGCCGCCACCGGCAGCGTCGGCGTGTCGATCACCATCCCGTCGGCCACCACCTGCGCGGCGAGCGTCAGGTGCGCCGCTCCCCCCTTCACGCGCACCGGCCGCAGCGCCGCTACCAGAAAGAAGGGACCCGCGCCACGCAGCGACCCGCCCGGCAGCGCCACATGGCCCTCCGCGTCGGCGACCGCCAGTGTGCGGAAGGCGATATTGGTACCATTCATCTGCATCCAGTTGGCATTGTGCCCCCCCTGTAGCGCCATCAACACCCCGGCCGGCGAGCGCTCGCGCACCCAGACATCCATCGGATAGTCGCCGAGGTAGGTGTCGAAACCGCCCTGATAGTGGAAGTCGCCCGCCGATACCGCCCACAGCGGCTTCTTCTTTTCGCCGCGCAGATAGTCGGCGAGGTAGCGATCCCAGCGCCCACCAACGCTGGTGTTGCGGTCGGTATCGCCGTAGATCGCGGTGAAGGCGTCGGCATAGGGGCCGTCAAACACCTCGTTGCTATAGGGCTCGGTCTTCACCTTCACCCCCAGCGATTCGGTGCGCGTCCCGGTGTTGGTGCCCGGATGGGTCCAGATGACAAACAGCTTCTGCTTGCGCGCGGTGGTGATAAAGTCCTGATCCGCATTGGCCTCGTGACGCACCTGCATCAGCCAGGTGGCCATGAAGGCGACAAACGAGGCGAACACCAGCAGTGCCACACCGCGCTGCCGCTTGATCAGCAGAAAAAGCAGCAGCGCGAAGATCGCCACGCACCAGAAGGTGACCGACAGCTTGAAATTGCTATGCATATGCTTGAGGTGGTAGCTGGGCAACGCCTTCACCTGCTCGGCACGCTCCACCCCCAGTGTGATCATATGCTTGTCCGAATCGTGCAGCACGAAATTGTCCTGCAGCGGCATCCCCGTCCAGTAGTAGCCGGGGATCGACTCGGTTCCGCCGAGGAAGACCATCTGCCGGTTCTGCTCGCGGAACTGCTGCAGATCCCGCACAAACTTCTCCACACCGGTGGTGTAGAGCGATGGCCGCTCGTAGGTGTAGCCCAACAGCCACGCCACCGGATCGATCCCGAACCGCACCGCGGTGCGGTCATGCTCGGTGAAGGCGACCGCCTCGATCCCGCGCGCCGCCGCCATCGCCTTCAGGTCGGCAAAGCTGTGCTTGCCATCGGAGTGGTTGCTGCGGATATCGATCACCACCCGCATCGGCCTTGGCAGCGCCAGCGCCGCCTTTTTCGCCTTCTGCATCAGGCTCAGGTCGGGGTTTTTCTTCTTCACCACCTTCGGCTTCGGTTTGGGCTTGGGGCGAAGCGCCTCGTCGGCCGCCTCTAGCTCCTGAATCACGGCGTTGAGCCGCTCCAACACCTTCGCCCGCGGCTCCGCGGCGCGCAGCGGCGTCTGCAACAGCGTCACCGC
>WFMN01000254.1 GCA_015489095.1 Mariprofundaceae bacterium
GCGCAGAATCTGGCGGTCGAACTTGAGGTTGTGGCCGCACTTGGCGATGGCGGGGTCTTCCAGAATCGGCCTGAGCGCCGCCAGTGTTGGATCAACGGGGAGCTGATCGGGACAGCGGTTTCCCTCGGCGTCGCGGTGGCCGAGCGGCAGATACCAGCCGCAGCCCGCCTCGGTGGCGAACGAGAGGCCGACCAGATTGGCCGAGCGGCAGGCGAGATCGTCGGTTTCGCTGTCGATGGCGACCAGCTCCGCGCCGCGCAGGGCGGCGCACAGCGCCTTGAGGGTTTCGCTATCGTTGACCAGCCGATCAACCCGCGCGGCGTTGGCTTGCGGCGCGACTTCAGCCGGAGCCTCGTCGAGGTCGAACAGGGCGCGCAGGCGGTCGAGCCGGAAGCGATCCAGCAGCGCGCCCAGCCGTTCGCGATCCGGCTCCTGCAGTTGCAGTTGGTCGAGCCCCACCTCGAGCGGCACTGCATCATCCAGCGCCACCAACCGGTAGGCGGTGCGGGCGATATCGGCCTGCGCCAGCAGGTTTTCGCGCCGCTTTTTCTGCTTGATGGTGTCGGCCGCCGCCAGCACCGCCTCCAGCGAGCCGTAGCGCTCCAAGAGCTGCGCCGCCGTTTTGGGGCCGATGCCGGCGACGCCGGGGATGTTGTCGGAGGTATCGCCGGTCAGCGCCAGCAGATCGTGGATCTGCGCCGGCGGCACGCCCCACTTTTGCGTTACTCCGTCGATGTCGTAGCGGGTGCCGTTAGCCGGATCGACCTGCACCGTGCTGCCATCGACCAGTTGCATCAGGTCCTTGTCGCTGGAGAGGATGGTGACGCGCCACCCCTCTGCCGCCGCCTGCTTGGCGAGGGTGGCGATGACATCGTCGGCCTCAAAGCCATCGACGCAGATGCGCGGCAGGTTGAGGGCGTCGGTGCAGTCGAGCAGATGCGGCCACTGGCAGGCGAGGTCATCCTCCATCGCCGCGCGCTGCTGTTTGTATTGCGGCAGCAACTGGTTGCGGAAGGTGGAGCCTCCTTTGGGGTCGAAGGCGACGGCGGCGTGGGTGGGGTTGAGCCGCTTTAGCGCGGAGCGCACCATCTGCAGGTAGCTGTGGATGGCGCCGACCGGGGTGCCGTCCGGCGCCTTCATGCCGACATGGCGGGTGGCGAAGTAGGCGCGAAAGGCTAAGTTGCTGCCGTCCAGCAGCGCCAGATGGGGCTGGTCGGCCAAGCCTACGCCGGTTGCTCCAGTAGCGGATCGAGCTTGCCGGCGCGGTCGAGCGCGTAGAGGTCGTCGCAGCCGCCGATGTGCTGGTTGTTGATGAAGATCTGCGGGATGGTGCGGGCGTTGTTGGTGCGCTGCATCATGATCTCGCGCTGCTTGGGATCGGCCTGCACATCGTATTCGGTGAAGGGGGCGCCCTTCTTGTTGAGCAGCGCCTTGGCGCGGGCACAGTAGGGGCAGTAGCCGCCGGAGTAGATTTCAATGGTTGCCTGAATAGTCATGGCGGCGATGCTAATGGTTGCGCAGCGTGCGCGCCAAGGCGAGGGCGGCGCTGGCGTGGTGCTGGCGCGCCAGTGTGCGCGCGGCGAAGTGGAGGGTGGCGCCGGTGGCATCGGACTGGATTCCCAATGCGTTCAGGCCGCCCATGTCGATATAGCGAATGCGCCCGGCAAGGCTCTCGGCTGTCTGCCGCAGCAAGTCCATGGGGGCGGAACTATAGAACCGGTTTTCGTTACCAAGCATCCATCAACAGCACTTCAAAGTTTCCAGCTCCGCAGTTGCGCTCCAATGTGGTGATGACGCGCCGTATCATCGCATGGTCATCGTTGGGGCCAGAGATATATTTTGGTTTGCTATTGTCGCCAAAAACAAATTCCCGGTCACAGTTTGCGGCATCGATATCGCCAAAGAGCAAACTGGCCAATCGGTAGTCCTTGTGCGGCGTAAAACCAAGATCGTTGGCATAGGCGATACTGTCCAGCACCAGTTTTTTGGCGCAGGCAGGATCACACTCCTCCCGCGATTCGTTCATCTCCAATGAGCGGATGTGGTCGGGAAACTGATCTCCGGGCATCCGAAGCAGCCCCGCATTCTTCACGCCGAGGCAGAGGATATCGACCAGAAAGAGCGCGACGGTGACCTCGCCACTTAAACTGCCACGGGCTAGGGCAACCGTCCCGATACCCATGTGATCAAAATGTTCCGGGGAGGGTATGGAGCAGTGCAAAATCGGTAGTGTCGATGCCAGCTTGGCCTCCTGACGCAACATGGCATCACGCGTAACCCCCCTTGCCATGCTCGTGCGTTTGGCTGCACGCTTCCTTTTCCGCTTGGCCAGCTTTTGTTGACGCGTTTTTTCGTTTCTTGCCATTGTTTCTCCTGTTTGCTATCGAGCATATCGCAGAAAGCCTGCCCCCCACCGGCGGGTTTGCAACAGCGGCAACAGCACCAGCGTGCTGATGGTGCCGGTGATCAGCCCGCCGATCACCATCCATGCGAAGGGCTGAAACATGGCGGATGCCCCGCCAAGGCCGATGGCGATCGGCAGCAGCGAGGCGGCAGTGGTCGCGGTGGTCATCAGCACCGGTCGCAGGCGCGCGCGCACCGCCTGTTGCCACGCCTCCACGCTGCCGGCACCGGCGGCCAGTCGCTTGTTGGCGTCATCGACCAGCACGATACCGTTGTTGACGGCGATCCCGATCAGCGTCAACGCCCCCATGCCGATGGAGAGATCCAGCCCGTGGCCGGAAAGCGCCACCGCCATCAGCCCGCCCGCCACGGTCAGCGGAATCACCGCCAGCACGGCCAACGGTTGCCGCCATGAACCGAACTGCAACACCATGATCATATAAATCAACAGGATAGCCACAAGTGCGGTCAACACAAACTCCGCCAGCGTACGCACCAGCACCGGGTATTGGCCACTGACATGCGCGCTATATCCGTCCGGCAAGGCCATCCGATCCAGCTTGCGTTGCACGGCGTCGGCCACCGCGATCAGGTTGCCCTCCGCCTCGGCCAGCAGGGTGATCTGTCGCTCGCCATTCAGGCGCGTGATCGATGCGGCCACCGCGGCAGGCACCACCCGGGCTACGCGCCCCAGCAGAATCCAGCCGCCATCGGGCGTCGCAATCGGCAGCGCCGCCACCGTCTCCGGCTGCGTGATTCCCGCGCCCGCCCAGCGCAGCAGGATCGGCACGCTCTCGTTGCTACGCACCACGCGGGTTGCCTCCACCCCCAATCCGGCCGCGCGCAGCGCCTGATGGATATCCTGAGGCTGCAAACCGTATTGCGCCAACCGGCGCGGGCGCAGGCGGACGGTCAACTGGTCACTCTGCACGCGATGGTTGTTGACGATGTTCGAGATCCGCGCATCCCGGCGCAGCATCTGTTCGACCCTGTTCGCCAACTGAACCAGGGTGGCGGCATCATCCCCGTAAATGGTGACCCCGAAGAGCGCCGGCAAGCCGGAAAAGCTCTCATCCATCTTCTCCTGGGTCGGGTGGTGAAACAGAAAGTTGGCCACCGGAAAATCGGCGGTCAGGTGACGAAAATCATCCATGACCGCATCCGCCGAACGGTGGCGAAGCGACAACGGCTTGAGCTTGAGCATCATCTCGCCGCGATTCACGCCCTCAATCTGGTATCCCACCCGTGGCGAACCGGTACGACGATAGACCGCGCTGACATCGGGATCGCGCAGGGCAAGCCGCTCCAGCCGGTCGCCAAGGCGGTCGCTCTCCGCCAGCGAGGTGCCGGGTGGCATGACATACTCGATGAGGATCGACCCCTCATCCATCGGCGGCAACAGCGATGCCCGCCCCATTGCCGCCAACCCGGCCGCAACCAGCACCAGCAACAGCGCGAGGGCGATCACCAACCCCCGTTGGGCGGCCAAGCGCCGCAGTAGCCGCTCCACCACCGCATGCAGCCGCGCAATCCAACCCGGTTCCGCTGCGGTGGAGGCAAACCAGCGCATCGCCGACAGCGATGGCACCAGCAGCAGCGACATCGCAAGGGATACCAAAAGTGCGATGCAGATGGTCCAGCCAAAGGGGCGCATCAGCAGCGCCGCCATGCCACCGACCATCAACAGCGGCAGAAAGGCGGCCAGCGTGGTCATGGTGCCGCTGATATCGGGAGCGGCAATCTGCAGTGCCCCCTGCAGCGCGGCCGCCGATGGCGGGCGCTCGGCGCCGTGGCGGGAGATGTTTTCGGTAACAATAATCGCATCATCGACGATCATGCCGATGGCCAATGCCAGCGCGGTCATGGTGACGATGTTCAGTGTCAGGCCGCAGGCATGCATGATCGCCGCAGTCGCCAGCAGGGTGAGCGGAATGGTCACCGCCACCACCAGCGTCGGCCGCACCGAACCGAAAAAGAGGTAGAGCACCAGCACCACCAGCAGCGCCCCCACCCACACATCGCGCACAATCTCATCGTTGGCGCGGGCGATGATCTCCGACTGATCGTAGAACTTCTGCACGCGCGAAGTAGCCGGAAGCTGACCGTGCAGCAACGCCAGTTGCCGATCGACCGCCTGCACCACCGCGCGCGCATTGGCGCCGGGCTGTTTGCGTACCAAGAGCGCGAGCGCGGGCTGCCCGTTGCCGTGCACCGTGTAATGCTTCGGCGCGCGCTCCTCGCTGATGGTGGCGATATCCTGCAACAGCAGTGGCGCCGCTATCGACGGCAGCTTGATGGCAACATGGCGCAGATCCGCCAGCGACCGGATACGATCATCGGAGCGCACCAGCCACTCGCGCCCGCCGTCGGTGGCAAAGCCTGCGACATCCACCCGGTTTTCCGCCTTCAGCGTGCGGACAATATCGGAGAGGCGCAGGTGTAGCTGCATCAACCGCTCCGGCTTGAGGCGGACAACAAACGCCCGCTCTGCATCGCCGAGCAGGTCGATACGCGATACGCCGGAGGTCTGCATCAACCGGGGCAGCAGGTGGTTACGAACGGCGTTGCTCAGCACCACGGGGTCGGCACCGGAGGTGATGGTGTAGCCAGCAACCTCCTGCAGGGTGGTGCCGATCTGCTCAAGGCGGGGAGACACCCCCTGCGGCAGGGTGGCGGCGAGTTGCCCCAGCCGCGCCTGCACCAGTTGACGGGCATCGTTGATGGTCACGCCCCAGTCGAATTGCACGCTGATCTGGGCGATTCCCTGGGCAGAGGTTGACGCCACCCGGTGCACGCCGCTGATCCCCTGCATCGCTGATCCGATCGGCCGCGTGATCAGCAGATCCACATCCTGCGGCGATGCGCCGGGAAGGTGGGCGATGATATTGACCACCGGCACATCCAGATCGGGCAGCAGATCGACCGGCATCCGCAGCCACCCCTGCACTCCCGCCGCGGCGATGAGGATCACCCCCAGCGCCAGCAGCAACGGGCGCTGGATCGATGCGCCGATCATGCGTGAAAGCATCAAACGGAAAGATTCAGCAGGTGGGTTCGGCGCGACACCCTAATCCGGGGCACGGTAGCGGCTGCCGAAATCGCGATAGAGCATGGTGTACACCCCCTTCGCCAACACGGTTTCGCCACCATGCAGGCCGC
>WFMN01000255.1 GCA_015489095.1 Mariprofundaceae bacterium
CATTGCCGTGCGAATCGCGCTCGCCGGTGGTGGCGATCGGGTTCCCCTCCGCATCGGCCACCCCTTCGGAGACCGCGATCACGCAGCGCCCGCGCTGGCGATAGACGCGGCGCACATCCTCCTGAAACCTGGCGACATCAAACACCCGCTCTGGCAGGTAGATCAGATGGGGGCCATCCTCCTCGCCCTGCCGCGCCAGCGCCGATGCCGCGGTGAGAAAACCGGCGTGACGCCCCATCACCACATTGATCTTGATGCCGGAGAGGGCGTAGTTGTCGCGGTCATCGCCCATGAAGGCCAGCGCCACAAAACGGGCGGCGGAGGCAAAGCCGGGGCAGTGGTCGGTCACCTTGAGGTCGTTGTCGATGGTCTTGGGAATGTGCACCGTGCGCAGTTCGTAGCCCGCCTCAGAAGATATTTCATTGATGATATTGGCGGTCTCGGCTGAATCGTTGCCGCCGATATAGAACAGGTAGCGCACATCATGCTTGCGGAACACCTCGAACACCCGTTCGCACTCCGCCTTGCCCGGCTTCAACCGCACCGAGCCGAGCGCCGCCGCCGGGGTCGCCGCCACCTGCTCCAGTTGCTCCCGCGACTGGGTGGTGAGATCGATAAACTCCTCGGCCATAATGCCGGCGATGCCGTGTTTCGCCCCCAGAATGCCGCTGATCGCCTCCTGCTCCCGCGCCGCCAGCACCGCGCCCACCAGCGACTGGTTGATCACCGCCGTCGGCCCGCCGGATTGTCCTATCACCATTTTTCCCTTCAGCATCGTATCAACTCCTTGCATCCATCGTTTTCTAATCAACGCGGCAGCGTAGCAGACCGCTTCCGTCATACAAGCACAACAGATGACAATTGAACCAGCCTTGCTACACTTACAGCCAATGGGGAAGCGATCACCACTCGAACTCGACCACCACGCCGTCGCCGAGGTGCTACGCGATGTAGGCAGCGAGCTGCTGCTGCCCGCCTTCCGGCAGGAAAACTACGGCAGGATCCACCACAAGGAGGACGGCTCCGTGGTAACGGCGATCGACATCACCAGCCAGCGCACGATCCACGCGCGGCTGGCGAAGATCGCCCCCGCATTCGCTTTCCTCAGCGAAGAGATGACCAGCGAACAGCAGCAGGAGCAGATCAACCACAACCGCCCCTGCTGGTGCCTCGACCCGCTGGACGGCACCTCTAACTTCATCGCCGGCCTCCCCTGCTTCGCGATTTCACTGGGGCTGATCGCCGATGGCCGCGCCATCGCCGGCTGGATCTACGACCCGGTCGCCGATGAACTCTTTGCCGCGCCGCCTGATGACCCCCAGCTCTACTGCAACGGCGAGCCGCTCGAACCGGGCATCATGCCCCCGCCGCCGCTGGAAGAGGCGGTCGGCTTTGTCGATTTCAAACGGCTGCCGCACGCCACCGCCGTCGCGTTGATCGCCGATCCGCCCTGCCACAGTCTCCGCAACCTCGGCAGTTGCGCTTTGGAGTGGGCGTGGCTGGCCGGCGGACGGGCGCGGTTTATCGTCCACGGCGGCGAAAGCGTGTGGGACTATGCCGCGGGTTTGGCGCTAGCCGCGCGCAGCAACTGCGTGGTCACCGATTTTGCAGGGGATTCCCCGCTGCAACGGGGAAAACTGGGGGCATCGATCATCGCCGCAAGCGATCAAGCAACCCATCAGGCGCTGCGCAGTGCGCTGGCTTCGTCGCAACCATGACGACTTCGCAACAAGCCATCATCGCGGCCACAGGCAGGTTCGGGGAAAGGATTCCCCTCCTACAGGCTGTAGGAGCGGTCTCCGACCGCGAATTGCCACAGACGGACTTGTTGCGATGGGATCAACCATGACAACTTCGCAACAAGCCGCCACCGCGGCCACGGACAGATTCGGGGAAAAGATTCCCCTCCTACAGTCCGTAGGAGCGGTCTCCGACCGCGAATTGCCCCGGACGGACTTGTTGCGATGTGCTCATCAACCATGACGACTTCGCAACAAGCCGCCACCGCGGCCACGAATAGGTTCGGGGAAAAGATTCCCCTCCTACAGGCTGTAGGAGCGGTCTCCGACCGCGAATTGCCCCGGACGGACTTGTTGCGATGGGATCAACCATGATCCCCGCGCGATCGGCAACGGCAGCCGAGGCCTATCGGCTGGTAAGGTCGCTACAGCAGCGGTTGGTCGCCGGGCTGGAGCAGCTCGCCGAGTCCATGGGCAGTCGGCAGCGCTTCACCGCCGTGGCGTGGCTGCGCGATGACGGCACCCACGGCGGCGGCACCCGGCTGGAGAGCGCCGATGGCGACCTCTTCGGGCGGGCATCGGTCAATGTGTCGCAGGTGCACTACGACGACCGCCCCGATAAACCGCTCGGCTCCGCCAGCGCCATCTCCTCCATCATTCACCCCCGCCACCCGCTGGCGCCCTCGATCCACCTCCACATCAGCTGGACCGAGATGAAAACCGGCGCCGCCTACTGGCGCATCATGGCCGATCTCAACCCCGCCAACCCCAACCCTGACCACACCGCGCGGTTCAATGCCGCCCTGCGGGAGGTGGCGCCAACGCTGTACGACACCGCGAAGGCCCAAGGCGAGCACTACTTTTTCATCCCCGCGCTCGATCGCCACCGCGGCGTGGCTC
>WFMN01000256.1 GCA_015489095.1 Mariprofundaceae bacterium
ATGGTGGGTCGTGTCGGGATCGAACCGACGACCCGCGGATTAAGAGTCCGCTGCTCTGCCAGCTGAGCTAACGACCCGCGGCGAAGTATCCAGAATCGCGCTTTGACTTCAAGTGGCGATGGTGTGGAATAGCGCAATGCACCGCTTCCATCTACAAGGTTCGTTCACCCCCCGGGGCGATCAGCCGCAGGCGATTCGGCAGTTGGTTGCAGGCGTTCGCAACGGTGAACGCCATCAAACGCTGCTCGGCGTGACCGGCTCCGGCAAGACCTACACCATGGCCTGCGTGATCGAACAGGTGCAAAAACCGACCCTGATCATGGCGCCCAACAAGACCCTCGCCGCCCAGCTCTACGGCGAGTTCAAGCAGTTTTTTCCCGACAACGCGGTGGAGTATTTCGTCTCCTACTATGACTACTACCAGCCGGAGGCCTATGTGCCACAGAGCGACACCTTCATTGAAAAGGACTCATCCATCAATGAGCAGATCGACCGCATGCGTCTTGCGGCCACCCGCGCGCTGCTGGAGCGCGAGGATGTGATCATCGTCGCCTCGGTCTCCTGCATCTACGGGCTCGGCAGCCCCGAGGCCTACTCCGATATGCTGCAATACTTCGAGGTGGGGCGCGAGCAGGAGATGCGCGCCGTCATCGCCAAGCTGGTGGAGCTACAGTACCAGCGCAACGACACCGATTTTCACCGCGGCACCTTCCGCGTGCGCGGCGATGTACTCGAGGTGTTTCCGGCGGAGGCCGAGGAGTGGGCGGTTCGGGTGGAGTTTTTCGGCGACGAGATCGACAGCATCAGCCGCTTCGACCCGCTGACCGGCAAACGCATCGAAGCGCTGCACAAGTTCACCCTGTTCCCTAAAAGCCATTTCGTCACCCCGCGTGACCAACTGCTCCGCGCCATGGAATCCATCCGCGAGGAGCTTGCCGAGCGGCTGGCCGAACTGCATGACCACAACAAGCTTCTCGAAGCGCAACGGCTGGAACAGCGCACCCTGTTCGACCTAGAGATGATCAACGAGATCGGCTACTGCAGCGGGGTGGAGAACTACTCCCGCCACCTAACCGGCCGCCAGCCGGGCGCGCCCCCCCCTACCCTGCTCGATTACCTGCCCAACAACGCGTTGGTGATGATCGACGAGTCCCATGTCACCATCCCACAGATCGGCGGCATGTATAAGGGCGATCGCTCCCGCAAGCAGACACTGGTCGATTACGGCTTTCGCCTCCCCTCGGCGCTCGACAACCGGCCGCTGCGCTTCGAGGAGTTTGAAGCGGTCGTGCCACAGGCGATTTATGTGTCGGCCACGCCGTCCGACTATGAGCTGACCCATTGTCAGGGGGTGGTGGTCGAGCAGGTGATTCGACCGACGGGGCTGGTCGATCCTCCGGTGGAGGTGCGTCCAGCCGGCAATCAAGTCGATGATTTCATCACCACCGCCAACGATACCATCGCCCGTGGCTTCCGGGTGCTGGCCACCTGCCTGACCAAACGGATGGCGGAGGATCTCACCAGCTACCTCGATGAACTGAAGCTGCGCGTGCGCTATCTCCACTCCGACATCGACACCGTGGAGCGGATGGAGATCCTGCGCGACCTGCGACTGGGCGCCTTCGACATCCTGATCGGCATCAACCTGCTGCGTGAAGGGCTGGATCTGCCCGAGGTGGCGCTGGTGGCGGTATTCGACGCCGACAAGGAGGGATTCCTCCGCTCCCACCGCTCGCTGATTCAGACCATCGGCCGCGCCGCGCGCAATGTGGAAGGAAGGGTGATTCTCTACGCCGATCAGATCACCCAGTCGATGCGGCTGGCGATGGAGGAGACCGAACGGCGACGCGCGAGACAGTTGCGCTGGAACGAGGAAAACAACATCAAGCCCGAAACAATCAGCAGGAATATCAATGATGTACTCGGATCCGTCTATGCGATGGACTACCCATCGATCCCCGAGGTGGAGGAGCCATCAATGGCGCAACTCCACGGCGCGCAACGGGAGTCCGCCATCAAGGCGTTGGAGCGGGAGATGGCGCGGGCGGCCGCCGATCTGCGCTTTGAAGAGGCCGCCAAGCTGCGTGACAGGCTATTGGAACTTAAAGCGAAGTAGCGAGAACGGTGTTTTCACTCTAGCCTTACCCGCTTTGTCGGGGCGTAGAGCGCGCCTTGATCGTCGAATTCACTGGTGTTAAGGGGTAGGCATGAAGATCGCGATTCTTCCGGGCGACGGGATCGGACCGGAAATCATTGCCGAGGCAATCCAAGTGCTTCAGGTGCTGAACGACCGCTTCGCGTTGGGCGCCGAGTGGGAACTCGCGGCCATCGGCGGCGCCGGATTTGACGAGGCGGGCGACCCCTACCCCGAAACGACGCGCAGGCTGGCGCGCGCCTGCGACGCCGTCCTGCTGGGTGCCGTCGGCGGCCCGAAATGGGAGGGGCTGGAGAAGCCGAAGCGGCCGGAAGCCGGCCTGTTGGCCATCCGTGCCGACCTCGGTCTCTATGCCAACTACCGGCCGGCCAAGGTCTTCTCGCAGCTCGTCGATCAATCGACCCTCAAGCCGGAGGTGATCGACGGCGTCGATCTGCTGGTGGTGCGCGAGCTGGTCTCCGGCGTCTATTTCGGCCAGCCGCGCGGGATCGAAACCGTGGATGGAGAGCGGCGCGGCTTCAACACCATGGCCTATACCGAAGAGGAGGTCACCCGCATCGCCCGCGTGGCCTTCAGCGCGGCGCGGCTGCGGCGCGGCAAGGTGTGCAGCGTGGACAAGGCCAATGTGCTCGACTGCTCCGAGCTGTGGCGCGAAACGGTCTGCCGCCTGCACGCGGCGGAGTTCAGCGATATCGAACTGTCGCACATGTATGTGGACAACGCCGCGATGCAGTTGATTCGCAACCCGAAACAGTTTGATGTTATCGTCACCTCCAACCTGTTCGGCGACATCCTGTCGGACGAGGCGTCGATGCTGACCGGCTCCATCGGCATGCTCCCCTCCGCCTCCATCGGCGACGATCACGCCCTCTATGAGCCGATCCACGGCTCGGCTCCCGATATCGCGGGTCAGGATCGCGCCAACCCGCTGGCGACGATCCTCTCCGTCGCCATGATGCTGCGTTTCTCCCTACAGCGTGCCGATCTGGCCGCCAAGGTGGAGCAGGCGGTGGAACAGACGCTCAACGACGGCGTGCGCACCGCCGACCTTGCCGGGGGAACAAGCGGTTGCCGCGCAATGGGCGCCGCGGTTTGCACCCGGTTGGAGGCGCTGGCATGAACCGTTTCGACACCCCGTTCATTCCGCCCAAGGATGGGGGCTACCGCGTGGCGGTGGCCGGTGCCACCGGCGCCGTCGGACAGACCATGCTGGAGATTCTCGCCTCGCGGAACTTTCCGGTCGCCGAGCTGATCCCGCTGGCATCGCGCCGCAGCGCCGGCACGACCATCACCTTCCGGCACCAAGAGATCACGGTGCAGGATCTGGCCACATTCGATCCCGAAGGGGTGGATATCGCCCTCTTCTCCGCCGGCGGCGACACCTCGCTGGCGCACGCGCCCCGCTTTGCCGAGGCGGGCTGCTTTGTCATCGACAACTCCAGCGCATGGCGCATGGATCCCGCCGTCGCGCTGGTGGTTCCCGAGGTCAACCCAGAAACGCTGGAGATGGCGCGTGACAACCGCATCATCGCCAACCCCAACTGCTCCACCATCCAGATGGTGGTGGCGCTCGCCCCGCTGCATCGGGCGGCGCCCATCAAGCGGTTGGTGATCTCCACCTATCAGGCGGTCTCCGGCGCCGGCAACCGCGCCATCGAGGAGCTGGCAAGCCAAACCCGCCACCTGCTTAACGGCATGGAGGCGGGATCCGAGGTGTTTCCAGCGCGCATCGCCTTCAATGTCATTCCCCACATCGACCGCTTTATGGACGATGGCTACACCAAGGAAGAGCACAAAATGATGGACGAAACCAGGAAGATCCTAGGGGACGACACCATCGCGGTGACGGCCACCACCGTGCGCGTACCGGTCTTCTACGGCCACTCCGAATCGGTCAATATCGAGTTTGCCGCCGCCATGAACGCCGATCGGGCGCGCGAAATTTTGGCGGAGTGCGAGGGCATCTGCGTGGTAGACGACCCAGCGAGCGAGGATTACCCGCTCGCCAGCGAGGCGGGGGGAACCGATCCGGTCTGGGTGGGAAGGATCCGCGACGACCATAGCTGTGAGCACGCGATTAACATGTGGATCGTGGCCGATAACATCCGCAAGGGCGCGGCGCTGAACGCGGTACAGATCGCCGAGCTGCTGATTCGTTGAGCACATCGGGGAGGGAGAAGATGAAAATGATGATTCTAAAAGCATTCCTGATCATAGTGATGGTAACCCTACAGCCATGGATCGCATCCGCGCTATCGCTGGGAAGGGTCGATGTCGCCAGCCATCTCGGCGAGCCCTTTTTCGCCGAAATCCCGCTCCATCTCGACAACGATGAATCGCTCTCCTCCATCTTTGTCGATCTCGCCTCCCCCATCGAGTACC
>WFMN01000257.1 GCA_015489095.1 Mariprofundaceae bacterium
CAGAGGCACGGAGGCACGGAGTTTTTTATTTGAAAAACAACCACACAACCAAATCTTCTCTGTGCCTCCGTGTCTCCGTGGTAAGAAATAGATAATGCAGGTAATCCTTGGGCTAGGCTGTGATCGCGGCACCGCGGCGGAGACGATCGAAACGGCGATTCTGCAGGCGTTGGCGTCGGTGGGGCTGACCACGGCGCAGGTAGTGGGGGCGGCCTCGATCGACAAAAAGTCGGATGAGGCGGGTCTGCTGACGGTCTGTGCGCGCCACGGTTGGGATTGCGCATGGTATTCGGCGGCGCAACTGCGCGAGGTCGAGGTGCCCAATCCGTCGGCGGTGGTGATGAAGTATGTCGGCACTCCCTCGGTGGGCGAGGCTGCGGCGATCTTGTGCGCACAAGGCGGCAAGGATGATCTGCTGGTAGAGAAACATAAGTACAGGGGAACAGATGGGAAAAACGCCACAGTATCGATTTGCGCGATTTCACCACAGAGGCACGGAGAGACGGAGGAAAGATGATGCAACATAGCCAAAACCCCTCCGCGCCTCCGCACCTTCGCGGTGAAAAACCCAAGCACGGCAAGATCCTCCTCGTCGGATTCGGACCCGGCGGCAAGGAGCAGATGAGCTACCGCGCCCGCGCGGCGATCGAAGAGGCCGATGTGGTGATCGGCTACACCACCTACATCCGACTGGTGGAGGATCTGCTCGCCGGCAAGGAGGTGATCAAGAAGGGGATGACCGAGGAGATCGACCGCTGTGTCGAGGCCTATGAGGCGGCCAGGCAGGGGAAGGTGGTGGCGCTGGTCTCCTCCGGCGATGTCGGCGTCTATGGCATGGCGGGGCCGACCTACGAGGTGCTGTTCCAGCACGGCTGGACGCCCGATTCGGCGATCAAGGTGGAGGTGGTGACCGGCGCGACGGCGCTCAACGCCTGCGCCTCCTTGGTCGGCGCGCCGCTGACGCACGACTTCTGCTCGATCTCGCTCTCCGACCTGCTCACCCCGTGGCCGACCATCCGCAAGCGGATCGACGCAGCGGGCGCGGCCGACTTTGTGATCGCCCTCTACAACCCGAAATCGGGCAGGCGCAGGCAGCAGATTGTCGAGGCGGCGCGCATCCTGCTGCGCCACCGCGCGCCTGACACGCCGGTGGCGATCGTCAAATCGGCCTACCGCCGCCGCCAGCAGATCCAGATGACCACCCTCGACCAGATGGCCGATTGCGAGATCGGCATGCTGACCACGGTGATCATCGGTAACAGCTCCTCCTACCTGCGCGAGGGACTCTTGATCACGCCGCGCGGCTACGCCAATAAATACGACGCCCTAACCGGCGACGCCAAGGCGGGAGAGAAGGCTGGGCGCTCGCTCTCCATGGGGTTGGAGGGGTGGCACGGCTGCGTGCGCCGCTGGCTGGAGGCAGGCAACCACAAGCCGTGGGAGCAGATCGCCTCCCATTTCGATGCGCCGCTGGGTGAAATCCTGCGCGCGGTGGCCGGCGCCAGCACGGATGATCCGGCGGGCGGCTATCGCGCCACGCCGATCGACCCGACGGCGGCGCTGCAAGCGTTGCCACAGTGGGGCAAGCTACGCGCAGTGGTGCGATCCCCCGCCGGCGCGGTGACCGAGTGCCTGCTTCACGGCGAGCAACTGGTGCTGAAGGGAGAGTGGCTCAACTGCGTCACCGACCACTTCCACCTCCATATCCACTGGGCGAAGGTGGAACAGGCCTGGCTGGCCAGCCGACGCGAACGGTCGATGGGGGTACACTTTCTCGATTCGGGCGGTGATCTGCTATTCAGGCTGCTACTGGTGCGCGATGGGGAAGCGTTTGACGAGACTGCATTGGCCGCGTTCGAACAAAGCTGGAAGAACGCGCCCCCATGCAACTGATTTTCCACCGCGCTTATTGGGTGATGACTTCGCAAAAAGCCCTTCCGTGGCCGACGAGAACCGTGGATTCCGAGACTGAGCGGACGAGATGTGCCATATTTGCGCAGACAGAGGCTTGGCTTCAAGGGGTGCATAATCGCAACCCCTTGATTTATATGGAGCCGGTGAACGGATTCGAACCCCTGACCTGCTGATTACAAATCAGCTGCTCTACCAACTGAGCTACACCGGC
>WFMN01000258.1 GCA_015489095.1 Mariprofundaceae bacterium
AAACAATCCGCGACGCCACCGGTCACGCCTCGCCGATCTCTTCCCGGCTGGCGGTGGCGGTGCCCACCTTGCCCACCACCACGCCGGCGGCGCGGTTGGCGATATGGGCCGCTTCGAGCGGCGAACGGCCGCGGCAGAGGGCATCGGTAAAGGCGGCAATCACGGTATCGCCGGCGCCGGTAACATCATACACATCGCGCGCCGCGGTCGGCAGATGGTGAATCCGCTCGCCGTCGAACAGCGACATCCCGCGCTCGGAGCGGGTGACCAACAGGTGGCGCAGCGCCAGCTCGCGGTGCAATTTTCGGCATATCTGCTCGACATGGGCATCGTCGTTGACCGGCCCCATCTGCGCCATCTGCGCCGCCTCCGACAGGTTGGGGGTCAGCATGGTGGCGCCACGGTAGGCTTGGGTATGGAGCGGCTTGGGGTCGATAATGGTGGGAACATCGCCAGCCAACGCGATGATCCGCGGCAGCAGTTCCGGGGTCAGCACCCCCTTGGCGTAGTCGGAGAGAATCAGCGCGCGGGCTCTGGGCAACAGCGCACGGATGGTCTGTAGCAGCTCGTGGTAGGTGGCCTCCGCCAAGGCGCCGACCTGCTCACGATCGTAACGCACCACCTGCTGCTGATGGGCGACAATGCGGGTTTTCACCGCCGTCGGCCGCTGGTTGCGCTTGGTGATCACCCCGGAGGCATCCACCGCCATCGCCGCCAGTTGCTGGCGCACCCAGTGGCCGGGCTCATCCTCCCCCACCACGCCGCACATCGCGCACTCCGCCCCCAGCGCATGGAGGTTGCGGATCACATTGGCCGAGCCGCCAAGGCGCCGATCGATGCGCTCCACCGCCACCACCGGCACCGGCGCCTCCGGCGAGATGCGCGACACGCTGCCCCAGATAAACTCATCCACGATGATATCCCCGACCACGATAATCACGATGCAGGCTCCTCGTCGCGCGCACAGCGCTGGAGTAGGTCGTGGACGAAGGCGCGCGCCACCAGCCGCTCGCGGGCGTAGCCGGCCAGCTTCGCCCCGCGCCGCTTCAGGTAGCCGGCGCGCAGGTAGTAGCCCGCCGTGGTGAAGCGGTGGATGGCGGCATCGACGCGCTCGGCCTCGCCCTCCGGGATGGGGGCGGCGGGCGGAACCTCCGTTTTTTGCAGCAGCAGCGCGACATCGGGGTGGTCGTCGTCGTGGAACCGCCGCACCACCCTGAAACCGCACTTACCGGCCAGTGCCTGCAGCGTCGCGGGGGTGAAGTTGTGGATATGGGCAAAGTGAAACAGCCGGTCGAAGGTGGCAAACGGGGCGGCCACATTGGGGCACTCGACATAAAGCAGCCCCTGATCGGCGAGCAGATCGCGGATCTTCAGCAGCGCGGCGGTGGGCGAGCGGAAGTGCTCGATCACATGCACCAGCAGCACCAAGTCGTGACGCTCCCGCGCGTCGAGGTCAAACAGGTTGCGGTTACCGATATTGGCGCGCAGCCGCTCACGGCTGTAGCGGTTGAAATCGCGGTTGGGTTCGATCCCGCCGGCACGAAAGCCGTGGTGCTGAAACACCTTGACACTGCATCCCAACCCAGCGCCAACCTCGAACAGCGACCCCCGCGACGGGATGTGCGGCGCCAACAGGCGGTAGATGCGCTCACCGTTCAACCACGCGCGCATCACCCTGCGCGGGGCGGGTATGCGCTCACCGTGGTAGTCGCGACGGTACTCCTCGGCATAGTATTGGGCGATGTCGGCCTCGCTCGGCAGGGGAAGATGTGAGATCAGACCGCAATGGGTGCAGAGTGCGGTGGTCAGCGGCCGACGGTGGCGATCCCGGCGGGCGATCACCCGCCACTGATCATCGCCACACAGATCACACGGCGACGGCGCGTGACCATCTGGTTGCTCGGATGGGTCGTGCATCCGGCGGATGCTAGGAATTCACGCCGTGGCATGCACGCAACACGGACAGACAGGGGGAAGATATGGCTTCGATGTGGAAACGGTTACGGAACGGCATGGCGCGCAGCCGGGAGGGGTTGCGTAACCTGCTGCCGCAGCGGGCGGCGGCAGCGGAGGCGTGGAGCGAGGCGCAGTGGGAGGAGGCGGAAGAGGCCTTCATCATGGCCGATTGCGGTACCGAAACGGCGCTGCGACTGGTCAGCGAAGCGAAAAAACGGCGCCATCAACCGCCGCTTCCGGCGCTGAAAAGCGTGATGCTGGAGATGCTGGCGCGCAAGGAAGCGGACTACTTCCCACCGGATAAACCGTTTGTCCTGCTGATGATCGGGGTGAACGGCACCGGCAAAACCACCACCATCGGCAAGCTGGCGTCGATGTGGCGCGGTGAGGGCAAGCGGGTGGTGATCGGTGCCGCCGACACCTTCCGCGCGGCGGCGATCGAACAGCTGTCGGTGTGGGTGGAGCGCAGTGGGGCGGAGCTGGTGCGACAGGGGCACGGCGCCGATCCGGCGGCGGTGGCGTTCGACACCATCGGCCGCGGCGTGGCCGGCGGATTCGATGTCGTCATGATCGACACCGCCGGACGGGTGCAGACCGACAAGGGGCTGATGGAGGAGCTGGCCAAGGTACGGCGGGTGATCAACAAGGCGCTGCCGGGCGCCCCGCACGAGGTGTGGCAGGTGGTGGATGGCGGCACCGGGCAGAACGCGGTGGCACAGGTGGAGAAGTTTCGCGCGGTCGCCGGCACCACCGGGCTGGTGGTGACCAAGCTCGACGGCACCGCCAAGGGGGGGGTGGTGCTCCAGCTCTCCGACCGTTTCCGGCTGCCGGTGCGCTACATCGGTGTCGGCGAAACCTTGGAGGATCTCATGCCCTTCGACGGCGCCGCCTTCGCCGACACACTGCTACCGGACGGATGATGGGTCACCCCTTGCGGTACAGGCACCGGCCGACACGCTGGATATGCGCCAGCAGCTTCGGGTTGCCGATGCCGCCGAGTCGGGAGAGATCGACGGTGTAGGGAATCGGCAGATCGTCGAGTTCCTGATGAATGGTGGCGAGCAGGTGGTCGTCAAGCCGGTCGCCGTCGATGGCCAGATCGATATCCGAACCGACCTTGAAGTTCCCCTTGGCGCGCGATCCGTAAAGCCACGCGACCTCCACCTCCGGGTGCGCGCGCAAGCGCGCTTGGATCAGCCGGACGACCCGCGCGTCCAGCCCCGCTTCAGCGGGTTCCATCCACCACCAACGGCTGCAACCGCGCGCGCAGCGCAACCAAGGCATCGAAATAGCGCTGATGGATATCCGCCACGATCGTTTGTATCTTCGCCTCGTCGTAGGCGTGGGCGGCCAGGTTCCGGCTGTTGATCATATCCATCCATACCTGCGCCACCGTATCATCGCCCAGCAACCCCTGCTTGAACCCCTCCCGAATCGCGTCTCGCGATCCGATCAGCCCGACAATACCCTGATATTCCAAGAAATCTTTCATTACCTTCCACCCCAGTTCAAAGGTGTACTCAAAGGCCTTCACACACCCCTGCGCCTCCAGCTCGTTCAACGCCCCCTTGTCGATAAACTTGGTCAGCTGCGCCACCGCCCGGCAGTAGTTGTCGAAGCGCTGAATCCAGCGGATGTCGGCATCGCTTGTGGTCTCCATCGTTCTCTCCTGTTACGACGGCGCCTTGGCGCCGAACCATAGGGTGGGTAGGTTGAGCAAGGTATCGATCACCCCGGCCGATTTCAGCCCCGCCTCTTTCGGGTTGGAGGGGTCGATCTTGGCGTCGTTCAGCGGACCGTGCAGGTGATAGATCTTGCGGAACAGGCTGTGCGCGGGGCCGCCGAGGATATCGCGCACCAAGGGGATTTTGCTGATCAGCGCGTCCAGATTCTGAAACGGTCGTGCCACCAGATAGACATCCGCCCGGTCGTCGCCGATATCCAGCGTGCCGGTGCCGGCCACATCCATCGCCGACGAGCGCAGCGCGAGCCGGTGGATGGCAACCACGCCGCGGTTCATCTTTCCCTCCAGCTGCAGGTGGCGGAAGAGCATCCCGTCGCCGGTCAGATCCTTACGCTCGCCGACCAGCATCTTGGGCAGATCGACCAGACTGGTCGCCGCCAGCAGTCTGGTCAGCGTGCCGCTGTTCAGAATCCGCCCGTCATCGACACGCAGCCGTAGCCGCCCTTCCAACGACTGCCACCACGGCTGGTGACGCCGGAGCTCGCCACGACCATTGAACAGCGCGTGGATGGTGCCATCGGCGAAGAGGCGCGACAGCTTCATCTGCGCCATCAATCCGCCGAACGACCCATCCAGCGAGGCAAACCCCGACCACCGCCAACGACCGTCCGCCACCTTGCGCAGGGTGGCCGACATCATCAACGCCTGCTGATCGATGGTGGCGTGCAGCTCCGCGATATCGACATCGTTCGGGGTGAGCGAAAAGTTGCCGCGCACATCGCGAACACGGTTCTCTCCCACCGCAAGCTTCGCGATCGTCACCCTGTTGCGCCCACCGGCGTCACGACGCACCGTAATCCCCTCCGCCCGCAGGTTGTCGCGCCAGCGGAAGTGGTCGATCGTGCCCCGTGCCAGCCACGCCCGCTTCGTCTTGCGGTGGCGCCAGCTATCGATCAACGGCCACAGCGTCTCGCGATCCAAGGTGCGAATCGCGAACCGGGTTCGCGCCGGCCGTTTGCGCGAGTCGGGCAGGGTAAAATGGAACGCACCCTCCAGCAGCGGCGTGTGCAGCTTGGGGATATCGATCCACAACCGCCGTTGCCGATGTCCCATCCGCGCGTTGCGAAGCGACAGCGCCTTCCCCTTGCTGCTGATGCCGCGCACGCTCCACCGGTCACGATCATCGGGGTCGAACTCGATATCATCCATGCGGATCCGCAACGGCTCCCCCTCTTTCTTGGCCGAGCCGAGCAGGTTGCGCCAACCGGCCTCGTCGGCGTTGATCACCCCGTGCCATCCGCCGTCAAAGGTAAGCGCCAGCTGCAGCTCGCCGCGCGGCTGTTGAACAAACGGCTGGGCAATGCCGCCGGCATCGGTCAAGTCCACCCGCGCCTTCGCCGTAAAATCGGTTAGCTGCCACCCATCGCCCTGTTTGGTCAGCTTGGCCTGACAGCCGCCGCCCAACTGCCCGATGTGAAAGGTCATGTCGTGCATGGTCAGGCTGCCGGGCTGCCACGCTAGGTACCCCTCCTCCATGCGGGCGTGGATGCCGGAGAAGGCGAGCTGCCACTGGTTGGCGGGGCGAAGGATCACCTTGGCTCGACTCGGCTCGGGGTGGGAGATCGTCCAACGCAGATCAAAATCGGCAGTAGTCTTCGATTGACGCCAGCGCACCTGCTGCCGAACCCCCTGCCAATGGAGAAGCTGCTGCAGATCGGTGGTACCTTGGCCATGAATCGCCAGCTCGAGGCTATCCCACGGGATGGCCAGCGTGCCGCTGATCACCCCCAGATGGTGTGGCAGCGTCGCCTGATCCACCTTGGCCCACAGCCGCTGCTCATTCAGCCCCAGCGCGCCACGCACCGCCGTCAACCGCTCACCATCCAGCCCGAGCGCAATCTCCGCCTGCTCCATCCGCGCGGTCACCTTGTAACGCATGTGCCCCCAATCGGGCAGCGTGGAGAGTGGCGATTCCCACGGCAGCGCCACCGTGGTGCGGGCATCCACCGCCTCCCCGTGTTGCATCAGTTGCAACCACTGGTGCCATTTCTCCTCACCCAGCGGGCGCAGCCACGACCAGACCAGCCCCATGTTCAGCCGAGGAGCATCCGCATGGATGGTGGCCACCCCCGCTTGCCAACCGCCATCGGCGCGGATCCGCTGCTCCCCGAGCCGCCAGTGCGCCTGCTTGAGTTGTACCGAAGCCAGCGACCACGCACCGCCCCCCGCGTCGTCGCGCTGCTGCCACACCGCAACCAGCTCGCCATCCACATGCTGGGTCGGGTAGCTGCCGGAGCCTAGGTGCAACACGATCGCGTCGCCGTTGCTGTCGCTGCTGGCAGACACCTTCCAGCGCATCCGACCTGACGCCTGCAGGGTGATATTACCGCGGCTGTCCCCCTCCACCAGCGGCGTCAGCCACGACGGCGGCAACCAACGGAGGTTGTTCCATGTGAGCGTCGCCTGCCGCGGCAGCAGATCGGGGCGCAGCAGGCCGTGCAGCGACAGATCCGCCATCTCAAGGTTGAACGGCCCGCCGCCAATATCGAAGCTGAGCGACCGTACCGCGAAGTCGTGCTGCACATCGGGCGCGGACCAGTGCACCGTCAAATCCTGAAACTGGTAGCGAATAGGCGGGATGCTGAGTAGCGGGGTTGCAAGAAAACGGCGGTCGATCACCATCGTCCCGCCGGAAAACCGCAAGCGGTTGGGGGTAATGTCGCCCCGTAGCAGATCGCGTAACGCCAGCCGGATATCGATGGCGGCGTGGCGGAACTGCAGGGTGCGATCCGCCGTCGCCATCGAAAAATCGTCGGAGTGGAGCCACAACCAGCCGCGCCAGTGCCAGGAGAGCCGCCCCAGCTTCACCTCGCCCAGCCCGGTCTGCTGCGCCACCATCTGCTCCAACTGCGGCTGCAGGCTTTTGGCGCTGGGAGCGAGATAGAAAAAGGCGGCCACCGGCAGCACGATCAACGCCAATAGCAGCGCCAACGCGATGCGCCAGCAGCTCATCAGCAGCCGCTTCACCACGACGCCCGTTCGGGGCACGCATCCACCTGCAACGGTGTCACACCCTCTGTAGGAGCAGTTTCCAAACCGCGAACCACCCGCAGACCAGCAGCGTCACACCGGCGCAGGCCGGTATCCATCTTGGTCATGCGTGCCACCGGTAGATTCCGGCTCGGAGGCCGGAATGACGGAGCCCCGCTCGTTCTCCGTCCCTCCGCCCGCAACGGAGTCACACCCCCTGTAGGAGCGGTTTCCAAACCGCGAACCACCCGCAGACCAGGAGCGTCACACCGGCGCAGGCCGGTATCCATCTTGGTCATGCGCGCCACCGGTAGATTCCGGCGCGGAGGCCGGAATGACGGAGCCTCGCTCGTTCTCCGCCCTCCGCGGTGAAAAATCCACGCCCCGCCCGAAACGGCTAGTTCCGACGGCTCTTTTCGATCAGCTTGGCCACCTTCTTACTGAGCGCATCATACAGCCCATCGATGCCACGGCGCTCCATCACCCCGCGAAAATCCTTGCGGAAGGTGCCGATCATGCTCACCCCCTCGATCTTCACATCGTAGATCTTCCAGCCCGACTTGTGGTGGCGCAACCGGTACTCCACCGGTGTCACCTTGTCGTTATCGATCACCTTCGACTTCACCCGCGCCCGCTTTTTCTTGAACTCGGCATCGGCATACTCGATCTTCTGCCCATGGTAGCTGCTCAGGCGGTTGCCGTAGGTGTACTCCATCAACTGGGTAAAGGTGGTGATAAAGGCCTTCCGCTTGGCGGCGCTAAGCTTGCGCCAGGGTCGGCCGATGCTGCGCCGTGTCATCTCGGCGAAATCGAAGCGGTCGGCAAGCACGGCGCGGATCGCCTGCCGATCCGGCTCCGACAACACCTTCTTATCCTGACGCTGCTGCAGGATGTCGATCACCGCCTGCACGGTATTGACCACCACCGCCTTCGGCCCCTCTTCCGCGTGGACGGAGGCGGGCAACCACGCCAAGATCAGCAGCAGCGCGGCGGTGAACGAACGGGTAAATGATTGCATAGCGAGACTCCTTGGTAATGTTATACAACGATTCCAACGAAGCCAAAGCTAGCGCAGCGTCACCGCACCGCCAGTGGAAAAAGCAGCGGGTCGCGCGCAATCATTCCGCACCGCGCGGCAAGCCGAGGAAGAAACCAAGCGCCGGTAGGGAAAAAACCCTCCCGGCGCGAAGCCTCCGCCTGCTACTTCGCCAGCATCTCGTTGATGCGGCGCACAAACCCCGCCGGATCCTCCGGCAGCGCCCCCTCGGCTAAAATCGCTTGATCCATCAGGATTTGCGACCAGGTCTCGATATCGGCGTGGTCGAGCTGCAGGTTCATCCGGATGATCAGCGGATGGTCGGGGTTGAGCTCCAGAATCGGCTTCACCTCCGGCGCGTTCTGCCCCGCCTGCTTGAGAATCCGCTCTAGGTTGCCGCTGATGTCGAACTGATCGGAGATCAGGCAGGCCGGCGACTCGGTCAGGCGGTTGCTGATGCGCACATCCTTCACCCGGTCGCCCAGCGCCGCCTTCACCTTCTCGACCAGCTTGCTGGTTTGCTCCTTCTTCCGCTTCTGCTCCTCCGCGCTCTCCTCGCCACCGGCGATCCCTGAGAGGTCGAGCTCCCCTTTGGCGATCGACTGCAGCTTCTTGCCGTCGAACTCGGTCAAATGCTGCACCAGCCACTCGTCGATGCGGTCGTGCAGCAGCAGCACCTCGATCTCCTTCTTGCGGAAGATCTCCAGATGCGGGCTATGCTTGGCCGCCTCTAGGCTATCGGCGGTGATGAAGTAGATGGTATCCTGCCCCTGTTTCATGCGCCCGATATAGTCGGCCAGCGACACCCGCTGCTCGTCGCTGCGGGTAGAGGCAAAACGCAACAGCCCCGCGATGCGCTCGCGGTTGCTAAAATCCTCGACCACCCCCTCTTTGAGGCAGGTGCCGAACTGATCCCAGAAGGCGGTGTAGTCGCTGTCGTCCTCCTGCTTGGCCAGCCCCTCCAGATGGCCCAGCATCCGCTTGGTGGCACCGGTCTTGATCGCGGCGATCGCCGGGTTTTCCTGCAGGATCTCACGCGACACATTGAGCGGCAGGTCACTGGAGTCGATCACGCCGCTGGTGAAGCGCAGCCAGCGCGGCAGCAGCTCATCGCCCGCCTCCATGATGAAGACGCGGTTGACATAGAGCTTCACATGGCTCTTCGACTCCGCATGCCACAGATCGAACGGCGCGTGCTTGGGAATATAGAGCAGCAGGGTGTACTCATACTTCCCCTCCAGCTTCTGATGCAGCCACGAGTGGGCATCGTCGAAGCCGTGGCCGACATGCTTGTAGAAGTTCTGATACTCCTCGTCGGAGATCTCCGACTTGGGGCGCGTCCACAACGCGGAGGCCTGATTGACCACCTCCATCTCCCCCTTCTTGCGCTTCTTCTCGTCGCTGTGCGCCATCTTGATCGGGAAGGGGATATGGTCGGCATACTTGTGGATGATCGAACGCAGGCGGAAATCCTCAAGAAACTCCTCGGCGTCGTCGCGCAGATGGAGCACCACCTCGGTGCCGCGCGCGGCAACCTCCACCGTCTCCAGCGTGTAGCTGCCGTCACCGGAAGATTCCCAGCGTACGCCATGCTCCGCCCCCATGCCGGCGCGGCGGGTGGTCAGGGTGACGCGATCGGCCACCAGAAAGGCGGAGTAGAAGCCGACGCCGAACTGGCCGATCATCTGGCTGTCGGCCTTGGCATCGCCGGAAAGGTTTTCGCAGAAAGCCTTGGTACCCGACCTAGCGATGGTGCCGATGTTGTCGATCACCTCGTCGCGGCTCATGCCGATGCCGTTGTCGCGCACGGTGATGCTCTTTGCCTCCTTATCGACGCTGATCTCAAGGTGCAGATCGGAATCCCCCTCGTAGAGCGAGTCGTCGGTCGCCGCCTCGAAACGCAGTTTATCGGCGGCATCGGAGGCGTTGGAGATCAGCTCGCGCAAAAAGATCTCGCGGTTGGAGTAGAGCGAGTGGATCATCAGATCGAGCAGTTGCGTCACCTCGGTCTGGAAAGTAAACGATTCTTTGTGGGTATCCTGGGTCATCGGGACGGTGTTCCTCCGTTGTGGGTTGATGCCGCCCTATGTAGGGAACGCAAAAGCTGTTTACAACCTCTCTGATCCCATCGCAAAAAGTCCGTCCATGGACTTTTTGCTTGACGGAAAGTGAAAAACGCGGTTTTCACTTTCCTTACAAATCAACATCTTGCTACGCAAGCTATTGATTTGCGCGGCCGTCCATGGCCGCGATGCCGACTTCTTGCGAAGTCGTCCTCTCTGGTGCCAACAACCACGCAACGAGCGGCGACAGCTCGCCCCCGCCGGGGGCAACCAGCGCAACCTTCACCCGCGGAAACCATGCGCGGGCGGCCTGCCGGCACTGGTCGGCGAAGGGCATCTCCGCCGCGCTGACGGCGTTGATCACCAGCCACACCCGCCGCCGGGGCGCAAGCAGGGTCAGGTGGGCAAGCATCTGACTTAGGCATCCTAAGCGGGCGCGAACCACCAGCACCACCATCGCCTCCGGCAGCGCCGCGATCCAGTCAAGCTGGGTGAAGCCGGCGGCCAGCGGCACCATCAGCCCCCCCACCCCCTCGATCAGGGTGACGGGTTGGGCGGCCATCCGCCGCCGACACCACGCCAGCAGCGCGGCGCGATCCACCGGTTGGTCAAACAGCGGCGCCAGCGGTTTCGGGGTGGTGTGCAAGTTGATCTCCGTCTGGCCGGGTTGCAGGGCACGCAGCCGCGCCACATCACCGTTGACCCCATCATCCCCGACACCGCACGCCACCGGCTTGAGCGCCACCACCCCCGTGCCGCGGCGGCGCAACCGATCCAGCAGCAGCGTGGTGACAAAGGTTTTGCCGCTGTCGGTATCGGCGGCGGTGATGAAGCAAGCGGTCGCGGCGGCCATGGCATCATGCTACGCCCTACCCACAACCTAGGCAACACCGAGTAAAAAGGTAGAAGTTGCCAATCGGTTGCCTTTATCGAGGCCGACACTACCATCCGCGCCGTTTTGAGATTCAAATCCGAGCAGATTGCAACAAGTCCATGGAAGGGTTCGGGGAAAGGATTCCCCGCCTCACAGGCTGTAGGAGCGGTTTCCAACCGCGAATTACCACGGACGGACTTGTCGCGATAGGATCAAAATCCATTGGTGGGGGGTACCGCTTTTGAATCCACAACGCCAAATCACATCGGCCAGCACTGCCATTGCAGAGATCGACGATATCATCGAACAGCGACGACGCGCCCGTGAACTGGCCGAAACGGTGGGCATGCGCCTTGCCGATCAGGCGCGGGCGGTGATGTGTGTCACCGAGCTGGTGGAGAACATCGTCAAGCACACCCCCGGCGGGGAGTGCACCCTGTCGCAGCTCTCCTCCCCCCGCGGGATCCGCATCGTCTGTAGCGACCGCGGAAGCGGCATCCCCAATCTGGATCAACTCCTGCGCGAGCGGGCGGATACGCCGCACGATCTGCTCGGCGCGGGATTGATCGGCGTGCGGCGCATCGCCGACCATTTCGAGATCGAAAGCGGGGACGACGGCACCACCGTCTGCGTCGAGTGTGTTACGGAGGATGCACAATGAGCCACCAAGCCCACAACCCCGCCGTCTGGCCGATGTTGATCAGCGACCACGGCAAGACCCTCTCCAAGCAACAGCAGCTGGGCGCCATCGCCAAGCGCTACGCCGACCAACTGGCGCAGCACCTCGATCAGCCGAGCGAAGCCACCCTGATGGACGCCTATGAGATGGGGCGCGAGATGGTGCGCAGCGAGATCACGCCGGAGGTGGCGACGGCGCTGCACATGCAGGCGCTACAGCAGATGGCGGATGCGCCGCGCCCGGACGAGGCCAACCGCTTCTTGATGGAGGTGATGACCGCCTTCGGCAACGCCTTTCGCGCCATGCACGCCAGGGTGGAGGCCGACGACACCCTGCGGCGCAACTACCGCAAGCTCAAACACGCGCTGGGCGACACACTGGAGGCGATCAACGCCATCCGGGATTCCGGGGATGTGGCATCAGCCTCCCACCAGCGCCGGGTCGGCCAACTGGCGGTGACGATCGCCGAACGGCTGGGGCTAGACGAGGATCGCATCGAAGGGCTGCGGGTGGCGGCGTCGCTGCACGATGTTGGCATGATGCGGGTTCCGCCCGAAACCCTGTCGCGACCGGGGCGGCTGGCGCCCTCGGAGATGGATCTGGTGCGCGCCCACCCCGAGGTGAGCTACGACATGCTCAAGGATATCGACTCTCCGTGGCCGATCGCCGAGATGGCGCGCCAGCACCACGAGCGCATGGATGGCAAGGGCTACCCGTACGGCCTCAAGGGGGATGAGATCCTGCTCGAATCGCGGGTGATTTCGGTGGCCGACACCATCGAGGCGATGATCTCGCAACGCCCCTACCGCGCGGCGCTCGATATCGAGAGCGCGCTCGATGAGATCCGGGCGGGGAGCGGCACCCGCTTCGACCCGACGGTGGTCGAGGTGTGTGACACCCTCTTCACTCGGGAACACTTCACCTTCCACTAATGATGATGACTTCGCAAAAAGTCAGCATCGCGGCCACGCACGGGTTCGGGGAAAGGATTCCCCTCCTACAGGCTGTGAGCGCGGTTTCCAACCGCGAATGGCCACGGACGGACTTTTTGCGATGGGATCACGCATGACACCAGAGACCCTGCAACGCAAATACCTAGAGCTGCTCACAGCCTATTGCGCCGACGGCAGCGAGGAGCAGTTGCATAAAGGGCAGATGTTGGGACGGGAGATGGTCGCCCGGCGGGTACCACCGGAACAGATCGCCGACATGCACCACCACGCCCTGCTGGCGCTAAGTGATGCCAACCCGGATCACCCGTGCCATGAACTCATCGCCACCGCCAGCCGGATGCTGTCGGAGATTCTGATGAGTTACGGCCTCGCGTTTCGCGAATCGCTCAGCCGCGGCAAGCTGGAAGAGAGCCTGCGGCTGGCCTCGGAGGTGGTGGAGAACACCCAAGATGGCGTGATCATCACCGACCTAGACGGCCACATCATCCGGGTCAACCCCGCCTTCTGCGCCGTCACCGGCTACACCGCTGACGAGGTCATCGGCAAAACCCCGGCTATCCTCCAGTCCGGCTGGCAGGATAAGCGGTTTTACCGCGAGATGTGGCGGGCGATCAACGAGCAGGGGCGGTGGGAAGGCAAGATCTGGAATCGGCGCAAAAACGGCGATATCTATCCCGAACACCTCTCCATCACCACCACCTACAACGCCCGCGGCGAGCCCTCCCACCGGGTGGGAGTCTTCTCCGATCTCAGCGAGCAGGAGGCGCTGGAGGAGCAGTTGCGGCAGGCGATGAAGATGGAGTCGATCGGCACCCTAGTCGGTGGCATCGCCCACGACTTCAACAACATGCTGGCGGGGCTCACCGGCAACCTCTACCTGCTTGGCCAACATATGGCGCCCGACGACCCGTCTCGCAACCGCCTAGAGCAGATGGAGGCGATCTGCGGCCGCGCGGCGGAGATGATCGCGCAACTGCTGGCCTTCGCCCGCAAGGGGGCGGTCGATATGCATCCGCTGCCGCTCGATTCGTTCCTCAAGGAGGCGATCAAGCTGGCGCGGGTGACGATCCCAGAGAGCATCGCCTTCCGCTACGAGTTCTGCAGCGAGCCGTTGACCATCTTTGGCGACACCACCCAGTTGCAGCAGGTGATCATGAACCTGCTCAACAACGCCCGCGACGCCGCATCCCGGGCGGACAAGCCGGAGATCACCCTGAAACTGGAGCCCTTCACCGCCGATGATCCGTTCTGCCAGCGCCACCCCGATAGTTGTACGGCCGGCAGCCGCTTCGCCCACCTCTGCGTGCGGGACAACGGCGTCGGCATCCCCAAAGAGAACCTCAACCATATCTTCGAGCCCTTTTTCACCACCAAGGAGGAGGGCAAGGGCACCGGGCTCGGCCTCTCCATGGTCTATGGCGCCATTCAGAGCCACCGCGGCATCATCGAGGTGGAGAGCATGTGCAACTTCGGCACCAGCTTTCACCTCTACCTGCCGCTGTGCGACGACCACGCGCAGAGAACAGAGCAGACCACGAATCACCCAGCACCCCATCGCGCCGCCGCCGACCAGACCATTCTGCTTGCCGACGACAACAGCGTGGTGCGTACCTCCACCGCGGAGGTGCTAGAGGATCTGGGCTACCGCGTGCTGACCGCCGCCGATGGCGACGAGGCGTGGAGCATCTACCACTCCCAACCGCGCGGGGCGATCCATGTGGTGATCCTCGATGTGGTGATGCCCAACCTCGACGGGCTGCAACTGGCCAAACGGATCCGCCAGCACAACCCGCAACAGCCGATCCTGTTTGCCACCGGCTACGACCGGAACCTTCTGTTCCGCAAAGACGATGGCGACATCGCGGACATCGATGTGCTGACCAAGCCGTTCGATTTTGATATTTTATCCAAGAAAATCAAAGAGTCCCCCCCCCCCCGATTTTGTAGGGTTCAATACAACAAAAAGCCGTTTTCCGTGGTGACAAGAAGAGGGGTGGGGTAACAACGGATATTCCATCCTCTTAGGCCACGCAACCGACAAACCTGCCGGTCGGTTTCTATAGAGAGGGCGGCCATCAACAAGATACCATCCAGTCTGTTTGAATACCGGGTCGATCACCATCGGCCCGACGCTACCGGCCTAGCAGCTCCTTAAGCGCCGCCACCGTGGTGACCGGGCGGTTGCAGACGAAGTTTTCGCACAGATAGGCGGTGGGCCTGCCATCGATCGGCTGCTGCTCCTTGAGGAAGGTGGCTACCGCGTGCAACCGGGAGTCGTTGTGCAGCAACACCATCCCGGGGTGGTAGCCGCGGTGCGCCAGCCGTTCCATCTGCTGCATGGTCGGGTCGCCGCGCGTACCGGCCAGCACCAGCTCACGCACCGGGTTGAGCGCGAAGCGGAGCGCACAGAGCAGATAGGCGCTGCCCCCCGCCGCCCGCGCCATGAGCGGTGCCGCCTGCTTCAGCGCCCGCTCCGCCTCCGCCGCCAACGCGGTATCGCCAGTCAGGTGGGAGAGCTGCAGCAGGTTCATCACCGCCACCGAGTTGCCCGCGGGAATGGCGCCGTCGAACCACTCCTGCGGCCGCATCAGCAACTTGTTGTCGGCCGAGGTCAAGTAAAAGCCACCTGATTCGGCAGCGAAACGGGTCACCATCGCCTTGTTGATCGCCACCGCGTCAAGCAGCCATTGTGGGTCGAAATCGGCCTGATAGAGGGCGATCAGCCCCGCCACCAGCGAGGCGTAGTCATCGAGCTGGCCGTCGATCCCCATCACCCCGTTGCGCCAGCGGTGGCGCAACTGCTTGCCGTCCCACGCCCGCGCCACCACGGTACGCGCCGCCCGCTCGGCCTGCTGCAACAGGGTGGCATCGTCCAGCGTGCCGGCGGCGTAGGAGAGCGCGCCGATCATCATCCCGTTCCAGTCGGTCAGCACCTTGTCGTCGCGAAAGGGGTGGGGGCGGCGGTTGCGCGCCGCCAGCAGCTTGCGCCGGATTCGCTCCAGTCGCGGCTTGTCGGCATCCAGCGGCGGCTGGCGCAGGTAGGGGATGTTGCGCTGGTTGCGCAGCCGTTTGGCCTCGTCGAGGTAGTTGCCACGGCGCTCAATCCCCCAGGTTTCGGCGGCGAAGGGGGCGTCATCCCCCAACGCCTCGGCGATCTCGGCGGTGGTCCACTGGTAGAAGCGCCCCTCCCCCCCTTTCGAGTCGGCGTCGAGCGCCGAGTAGAAGGCGCCCTCGTCATCGGTCATCTCACGGGCGACAAACTCGGCAATCTCGCGCACCACCACCGCGTGACGGCGATGGCCGGTGGCGGCATAGGCCTCGGCGTAGGCGCGCATCAGCATCGCCTGATCGTAGAGCATCTTCTCGAAGTGGGGCACCAGCCAGTGGTTGTCGGTGGAATAGCGATGGAAGCCGAAGCCGATCTGGTCATAGATGCCGCCGGCGCGCATGGCATCCAGCGTCTGCTCCACCATGGCGGTTTTGCCCATGCGCAAGAGTAGCAGCAGTTTGTGGGCGGAGGGAAACTTGGGCGCGTCGCCGAAACCGCCGTGTTCGCGATCAAAATCGGCTTCCAGTTGTGTCACCGCGGCGGTCAGCAGCGTGCGGTTGAGCGCATGGTCACCGTCTTCAGGTAGCGTAGGCTTGCGCAGCGCGTCGGTGATGGAATCCGCCGAGGCCAACAGCCGCTGGCGATCATTGTGCCACAGCTCATCGATCTTGGCGGTCAACTCCAGCAGCCCCATGCGGCCGAAACGGCTGGTTTTGGGCAGGTAGGTGGCGGCGTAAAAGGGCTTACGGTCGGGGGTGAGCACCACATTGAGCGGCCAGCCGCCGTTGCCGTTCATCATCTGCGCCACCTGCATGTAGATGTGGTCGATATCGGGGCGCTCTTCCCTGTCCACCTTGATGC
>WFMN01000259.1 GCA_015489095.1 Mariprofundaceae bacterium
GCGATGGTGCGCGCCACCTTCCGCGCCTCCTCCTCGCTGGCCGCCCCCGTCACGCGGATGGTGACAAACTTGGAGACCCCCTCGCCGTCGCGCACCATCATCTGCGCCAGATCAATGCACAGCCCGGTCAGTGCCTGCTCAAACAGGTCGCCATCCGCAAGCGGCGCCCGACCCAGCCCGATGCCGCTGGCGAGCAGATAGACGGTATCGTTGGTCGAGGTGTCGCCATCGACCGAAATGCTGTTGAACGAGCGCGCCACCGCCCGCCTGAGCATCGGCTGCAACTCTGCCCGTGTCAGCGGCGCGTCGGTGGCGATGAAGGCGAGCATGGTCGCCATGTTGGGGTGGATCATGCCGCTCCCCTTGGCGATACCGGTGATGGTGTAATCCCCCACCGTGGCCGATGCCCACTTGGGATAGGTGTCGGTGGTACGGATGGCGTTCGCGCCATCCGCCCAACCATCGGGACGAAGATTCGCGGCCGCCTCATCCATGCCGGCCACGATGCGCGCAATGGGAAACGGGGTGCCGATCACCCCGGTGGAGGCGGAGAGGGTCGCTTCCGGCTCGCAGCCGCAGGCGTTGGCTCCCGCCGCAATCAACTGCCGCGCCCAGACCCGCTCCATCTCGCCGACCCCGGCGTTGGCGTTGCCGGCATTGGCCACGATGCAGCGGATCTGCTCGCCGTGACCCTCGATGGTCTCCTGCCCGAAATCCACGCAGGCGGCGCGGAAGCGGTTTTGGGTGAAGCAGCCCGCCGCGTGGCACGGCACATCGGCCGCGATCAGCGTCAGATCCTGTCGCCTGCCGACAAGCTCCGGTGATTTCACCCCGCAAGATGCGGTGCCGACCCGAAAGCCGACCACCGGTAGCGGCGGCGTAAGCCGCGGCGGGTTTACCGGCATGCCGCTAGCGCCGCTTGCCGTGGCACTGCTTGTACTTCTTGCCCGAGCCACAGGGGCAGGGGTCGTTGCGCCCCACCTTGGGGTGGTTGCGGCGTACCGTCTGCACCGGCTCATCCGGGGTGTTGTCGGCAAAGGCGTCGCCGCCGTGCACAAACTGCATCTGCTGCGCAGGCTCCGGTTCGGGCTCCGCCGGTTGCATCTCCACCTGTACGCTGTGCAGCAGGCCGATGATCTCCTCGCGCACGCGATCGATCAGACCGGAGAAGAGCTCAAACGATTCGCGCTTGTACTCCTGCAACGGCTGCTTCTGGGCATAACCACGCAGCCCCACGCTCTGACGCAGGTGATCCATCGCCAGCAGGTGCTCCTTCCAGTGGTGATCGAGCACCTGCAACAGCAGATGCTGCTCGAAGGCGCGCATCTGATCGGCGCCCACTATCGCCTCCTTGGCCGCGCGCGCCTCCTCCAGCGCCGCAACCACCCGATCGGCCATCTCCTCGGCGTCGTTGACCTCATCCTTCTCCACCCATTCCACCACCGGTGCATCGAGGGTGAAGCGCTGTTTCAGTTCATCGTGCAACCCTTGAAGATCCCACTCCTCGGCATGCGCCGTGGGCGGCATGAAACGCTGCAACATGTTCTCCACCACCGCCCGCGTCATATCATCGATCACATCGCGGACATCGTCGGCCTCCATCAGCTCGCGGCGCTGGCTATAGATCACATCGCGCTGCTGGTTCATCACATCGTCATATTCCAACAGCTGCTTGCGGATATCGAAGTTGCGCCCCTCCACCTTCTTCTGCGAGTTCTCCACCGCCTTGGTCACCCAGGGGTGTTCGATCACCTCGCCCTTCTTGAACCCAAGCTTGGCAAGCATCGCCTGCATCTTCTCGCCACCGAAAATGCGCATCAGGTCATCTTCCATCGACAGGAAGAAGCGGGTTTTTCCGGGATCACCCTGACGCCCGGCACGGCCGCGCAGCTGGTTGTCGATCCGTCGCGACTCGTGCCGTTCACTGGCGATGATGTAGAGGCCACCGAGCTGCTTCACCTCTTCGTGTTCCGCCGCGCACTGCGCCCGGATCGCCGCCTCGCGCGCCGCGCGTTCATCGTCGGAGAGGCGATCGGGCAGGGCGGCGATCAACATCTCGGGGTTGCCGCCCAGCACGATATCGGTGCCGCGCCCCGCCATGTTGGTGGCGATGGTTACCGCCCCCTTGCGCCCCGCCTGCGCCACGATCTCCGCCTCGCGGGCGTGGTTCTTGGCGTTGAGCACCTCGTGCGGAATCTTCTTCTTTTTCAACATCTCCGACAGCATTTCCGACTTCTCGATCGAAATGGTGCCGACCAACACCGGCTGCCCCTTGTTGTGGGCATCGACAATCTCGCCCACCACCGCGGCGAACTTGTCCTCCTGATCGATAAAGACCAGATCGGGCTCATCCTTGCGCGCCATCGGTTTGTTGGTGGGAACGATCACCACCTCCAGATTGTAGATCTTCTGAAACTCCTCCGCCTCGGTATCGGCGGTACCGGTCATGCCGGCCAGCTTATCGTACATGCGGAAGTAGTTTTGGAAGGTAACCGACGCCAGCGTCTGGTTTTCCGGCTGCACCGTCACCCCCTCCTTGGCCTCCAGCGCCTGATGCTGGCCGTCGGAGTAGCGCCGCCCCGGCATCATGCGGCCGGTGAACTCATCGATAATCACCACCTCGCCGTCGCGCACGATATAATCGACCTCACGGGTGAAGAGGGTGTTGGCGCGCAGGCTCTGGGTGATGGCGTGCATCACATTGACATTCTCCGGGTCGTAGAGGGTGGTTCCCTCCTTCAACAGCCCCGCCTCAACACAGATGCGCTCGATATTCTCCATCCCCTGCTCGGTGAACGAGACCGCCCGATCCTTCTCATCCTTCTCGTAATCGGAGGGATCCAGCTTCTTGATCAGTTGATCGGCCAACCGGTAGAGGTCGCTGGCGTCGTCCGACGGGCCGGAGATGATCAGCGGGGTGCGCGCCTCATCGATCAGGATCGAATCGACCTCATCGACAATGGCGTAGTGATGCCCGCGCTGGGCGCGATCCTCCTTGCGGAACGCCATGTTATCACGCAGATAATCAAACCCGAACTCGTTGTTGGTGCCGTAGGTGACATCGGCGGCGTAGGCGGCCTGCCGCTCCTCTTGGCTGATGCCATGCACGATCACCCCGACCGAAAGGCCGAGAAAGCGGTGCAGCCTGCCCATCCACTCGGCATCGCGCTTGGCGAGGTAGTCGTTGACCGTCACCACATGCACCCCCTTGCCGGTCAAGGCGTTGAGGTAGGAGGGAAGGGTGGCGACCAGCGTTTTTCCCTCGCCGGTCTTCATCTCGGCGATCTTCCCCTGATGGAGGATGATGCCGCCGATCAATTGCGAATCGAAGTGGCGCATCCCCAACACCCGCCTGGCCGCCTCACGGGCGGTGGCAAAGGCCTCGGGAAGCAGCGCATCGAGGGTGTCGCCATCGGCCAGCCGCTGCTTGAAGGCCGCGGTTTTGGCCTTCAGCGCCTCATCATCCAGCGCCTCGAACTCCGGCTCGAGTGCGTTGATCTGCGCAACCAGCGGTTGCAGGCTCTTGAGAATGCGATCGTTTCGACTGCCGAAAAGTCGCGTTAATATATTGAACATAGGGAGAAGTGGCCTCTATTGATGCCGCGCAACGCGCAGCGGATTACCCGATCACAGCGCACGCATGACAACAAGCCGCTGATTCACAAGGGCGCGGCACGATACCACACCGCCCGGAAACTCGGAAGTAACCGCCGACTGCCGCGCGCGGGGGCGCCGCTCCCCGGTCTCGGTCAGCAGGCCGCCAGCAGCCGCTCCGCCCGCTCGAGATCCTCCGGGGTATCGACCCCGAAGGCGCGATACTCCCCCCGCACCACCGCGATAGGATAGCCGTGATGGAGCACGCGCAACTGCTCCAGCGCCTCGCTGCGCTCGCTTGCGCAGTGGCTAAGGGTTGGATAGACCATCAGAAACGGCTTGCGGTAGGCGTAAAGGCCGACATGCGCCCAGACGGGGCTCTCCCCCGCGTTGCGCGGATAGGGAATGGTGGCGCGGCTGAAATAGAGCGCGCGCCCCTTGGCATCGCTCACCACCTTGACCACATTGGGATCGGCGACCTCATCGTCGGCCGCCGGCCGTGCCAGCGTGGCCATGGTCAAGGTGGCGTCGGCGGCGAACGGCGCAATCACGGCGCGGATGGCGGCCGGGTCGATCAACGGCTCATCCCCCTGCAGGTTGACCACCACATCGCACGGCTCGTCACGAAGCGCCTCGGCCAGCCGCTCGGTGCCGCTGTTGTGCGCGCCGGTGGTCATCCGCACCTCCGCGCCCGCCTCCTCAGCCGCCCGGGCGATACGGCCATCATCGGTGGCGACCACCACCCTGCCCAGCGCCGCCGCATGAGCGCGGTCGATCACATGGGCGATCATCGGCCTGCCCGCCAGCGGCGCCAGCGGCTTGCCGGGAAAGCGGCTCGACCGGTAACGGGCGGGAATACCGATGATGATCTTCATGATCTCACCGGCACCGTGTGATGGTTTTCACCACAGAGGCGCGGAGGACGCGGAGGGAAGGTGTTTCGTGCCGCCGGCAGCCACGGCGACTGTAGCGTCAATGGTCTCGCCATGGTTCTCCAACGCGTCTCCGCGTCTCCGCGCCTCCGCGGTAAGAATAAGCCCGTCCCATGAACCGACGCCGTGATGGTTTTCACCGCAGAGGCGCGGAGGACGCAGAGGGATTCTGTGCCGCCGGCAGCCACGGCGACTGTAGCGTCAATGGCCTCGCCATGGCCACTCAACACCTCTCCGCGCCTCCGCGCCTCCGCGGTAAAAAACAAGCCCGTCCCATGAACCGACGCCATGATTGTTTTCACCGCAGAGACGCAGAGAACGCGGAGGGATTCTCTGCCGCCGGCAGCCACGGCGACTGCAGCGTCAATGGCCTCGCCATGGTTCTCCAACACCTCTCCGCGCCTCCGCGGTAAGAA
>WFMN01000260.1 GCA_015489095.1 Mariprofundaceae bacterium
CGGTGCAGGCGCAGATCCTCAACCTGTTGTGCGATCTGCAGCGGCAGTACCAACTTGGCTACCTGCTGATCTCCCACGATCTGTCGGTGGTAAGCCACATCGCCGACCGCATTCTGGTGATGTACCAAGGCAAGATTGTCGAGCAGGGGGAGACGGCGGCCATCTTCGCCGATCCGCGGCACGACTACACCCGCACCCTGCTGGCCGCCAAGCCGGTGTTGCACCCCGACGATAGGGAGGCGTAATTGAGTTTTTCGGTTTGGGTGCAACACCTCGGTTTCGCCGCGGTGCTGATGGCGCTCTCCGCCGCCATCACCTGGCTGATGCTGCACCGCGTGCGCATCATGGACGAGCCCAACGCCCGCTCCTCCCACCAGCACGCCACGCCGCGCGGCGGCGGAGTGGCGATCGTGGTCACCTTCCTGCTCGGGGTGGGCGCAATCGAGCTGCTCGGTGAAGAGACGCAGATCCACCAGCACTACTTCTGGGTCTTTCTGCTCTCCTCGGTGCTGATCGCGGCGATTTCGCTCTACGACGATGTCACCCAGAAGTCGTTTCAGGTGAAGCTGGCCACCCAAGTGGTGGCGATTGCGCTGGCGATGGGGGCGGGGCTGGTGCTGGACGGCACCACGGTGCCGCTCTTGGCCGATCTGCCGGGGCTGGCGCTGGTGATCACCGCGCTGTGGCTGCTGGGGCTGACCAACGCCTACAATTTCATGGATGGGATCGATGGCATGGCGGCGGTCACCGCCATTGTTGTGTCGCTCTTTTTCGCCGCCATCACCCTGTGGCACGGCAGCAACTTCGCCTATCTGGTGAGCTTTGTGGTGGCGGCGGGCGCGGCCGGCTTTCTCTGCTTCAACTGGCCGCCGGCGTCGATTTTCATGGGCGATGTCGGTAGCGCCTTCCTCGGTTTCGTGCTGGCGGCGCTGGCGCTGATGGCGGCGAGTTTCGACAACTCGCACACCTCGTTCTTTGTCATGCCGCTGCTTCTGCTGCACTACATCTTCGACACCGTGTTCACCATGGGGCGCAGGATTCTTGCTGGGGAGAATCCGGCCGAAGCGCATCGCGGCCACCTCTACCAACTGCTGGTGCGACTGGGCGGAAGCCACCTGCAGGTAACCCTGCTCTACGGCGGGCTGGCGATGGCACAGGGGGCGGCGGCGCTGATGATGGATCGGCTGCCGGGGCTGGAGCGGCTGTGGCTCTTTGTCCCCTTCTTACTGCTCTACAGCGTGGCGGCAGCCATCATCATCCGCCGGGCGCGGGTCGCAGGGCTGCTCGAAGCGCGCTAACAGCCTATCGTGCAGCGAACGCACCTGCTGTACTAGCTGTTCCCTATCCCCACTGTTCTCAAGGGTAAAATCGCCCGCCGGCGGCTGCTGCAACCGGTCGATGCGCGCCAGTTCCGCCTCGGTCTGTCGCCCGCGGGCGAGGATGCGCCGGTGGCGCACGCCATCGGGTGTAACCACGGTGATGATGCCATCGATCATGGGGTGGCGTCGGCGCATGGATGAGGCTTCGATGATGGCGTAGGCGGTCCGTTGCCGGTCGCGCCAGGCCGTCGCCTCCCGCCAGATCAGCGGGTGCATGACGGCCTCCAGTTGCCGCAGCTTGTCACGATCGGCAAAGCAGAGATCGCGCAGACGGGCGCGGTCGAGATGGCCGTGGTCGAGGATGCCCTCCCCCAGCGCGGCGGCCAGTTGCCGGATCACCACAGGGCGCTGCTGGAGATCGTATCCAACCCGATCCAAGTCCAACACCGGCACGCCGAGGTCGTGAAAGGCGCGGGCGGCACTGCTTTTGCCGCTGCCGATGCGGCCGGTGAGGGCAACGAGGCTGGTCACGCTGATCTTATGCGCAGGGGACGGCGTCGATGTTGAGTTTGTACTCGATGGCGTCGCGCAGCGCCTGATAGCTGGCGTCGATCACATCGCATCCGACCCCAACGGTGCCCCAGTTGTGGCTGCCGTCGCTCGATTCGATCAACACCCGCACCCCGGCGCGGGTCGCCTCGCGGGTGGAGAGCACCCGCACCTTGAAATCGATCAGCCGCATGGCCTCCAGTTGCGGGTAGAAGCGCCCCAGCGCCAACCGCAGCGCGTTGTCGATGGCGTGGATGGGGCCGATGCCCAATGATGCGGTGTGCGCCTTGGCCGCGCCGACCCGCACCCGCACCGTCGCCTCCGCCTGCGATTCGCCCTCATGCCCCTGCTTCTGGTCGATAACGCGAAAGCCGTCGAGCTCGAAATGGCTGACAAACTTGCCCCCTGCCTTGAGCAGCAGCAGCTTGAACGAACCGTCCGCCCCCTCGTAGGCAAACCCCTGCGCCTCCATCTGCTTGATGCGCTGCACCACGCGGTTGACCGCCTCCGGCCGGTCGGCGTCTAAGCCGGTGTCGATGGTCATCGCCGCCAATTTGCTGATCACATTGCTCTTTCCCGCCTGATCGGAGACCAGAATGCGCTGGCTGTTGCCCACCAGCGCCGGGTCGATATGTTCGTAGAGGGCGGAGGATTTGCGGATGGCGGAGACATGGATGCCCCCCTTGTGGGCGAAGGCGTTGCGGCCGACAAAGGGCTGGTGCTGCCACGGCAGGCGGTTGGCCATCTCGTTGACGAAGCGCGACAGCGGCGCGAGCTGGGCGAGCTGTTCGCGGCTGATGCCGCAGTCGTAGTCAGTTTTCAGCGCGAGGTTGGCGATGATCGAGATCAGGTTGGCGTTGCCGCAGCGTTCGCCGATGCCGTTGACGGTGCCCTGAATGTGGCGCGCGCCGCCCTCGACCGCCATCAGCGAGTTGGCCACCGCCAGTTCGCTGTCGTTGTGGGCGTGGATGCCGATGATCCGGTCGGGAAACGCCGCGCACACCGCGCGGGTGATGGTCACAATCTCCTGCGGCAGCGAGCCGCCGTTGGTGTCGCACAAAATCAGCCGGCTGGCGCCGCCCTCCACCGCCGCCCGCAACACCTGCAGCGCATAGTCGGCGTCGGCGCGGTAGCCGTCGAAGAAGTGCTCGGCATCGAACATCACCACCGGCGTGCGCGCCGCCAGCAGGGCAACCGACCGGCGGATCAACTCGAGGTTGGCCTCCATGGAGATGGCCAGCGCCTCGGTGACATGGCGCCGCCACGCCTTGCCGAAGATGCAGAGCGCATCGGCGCCGCTCTCCAGCAGGAGGTGAAGCCCGGCATCGTCCGCCACCGTGCCGCCGGGGCGGGCGGTGGAGCCGAACGCCACCAGCTTGCTGCGCTGCCAGCATCGTTCACGCATGCGCTCGAAAAAGGCGTCATCCTTGGGGCTCGCCCCCGGCCAGCCACCCTCGATCCACGGGATACCGAATTCGGCCAAGCGGTTGGCGATGCGCACCTTGTCTTCGGTGGAAAAGTGGATGCCCGCGGTCTGTCCGCCGTCGCGCAATGAGGTGTCAAACAGTTCGATGGAGTTGGGTTGCATGGCGTTCCTTGGGGGGTGAAATGGGTTGCTGCGGGCAGGGAAGGGCCGTTCTTGACAGCAAGGTGGCGAATTGTACCTTTCGCGCACCTTCCCCGGTAGCTCAGTTGGTAGAGCAGGTGGCTGTTAACCACCCTGTCGCTGGTTCGAGTCCGGCCCGGGGAGCCATATTAGCATTGAATAGCGACTAACGCCATCAACGAACCCGCCACAAGGCGGGTTTTTTAGGCCATTTTCAGCATGATGACTGCGCAAAAAGTCATCATCGCGGCCACGGACAGGTTCGGGGAAGGGATTCCCCTCCTACGGGCTGTAGGAGCGGTTTCCAACCGCGAATTGCCATAGACGGACTTGTTGCGATCTGCTCAGCATCTGTCATCGTACATCTAAATATTGTATCTCAGGGTTGACAGTTGGTTTGCCGATCCTAGCATCAACCTTGCATCTGAAGGTTGGAGGGGGGGCATGCCTCATCAAGGACTGGCGAGCAAGATCTGGAGCGTCGCCGATCTGCTCCGGGGCGATTTCAAGCAGTCTGAATATGGCCGGATCATTCTCCCCTTCGCGGTCTTGCGTCGGCTGGAATGCGTGCTGGAGCCGACGCGGGAGGCGGTGCTTGCCCGGTACGAGGCCATCAAGGACGACGACCTCGATCCCGACCTGATCCTCCCCGAAACCGCCGGCGCGCCGTTTTTCAACACATCGAAGTTCACGCTCGCCACCCTAGGCGCCACCGACACCCGGCGGAACCTGGAATCCTACATCGGCGCCTTTTCCGCCAATGTGCGCCAGGTGTTCGACGAGTTCGCGTTCGACAACTGGATCGAGCGCCTGGACGAGGCGAACCTGCTTTACGAGGTGGTCAAGGCGTTCAAGGACTTCGACCTGCATCCGGATCAGGTCTCCAACCACCACATGGGCATGATCTTCGAGCATTTGGTGCGCAGGTTCGCCGAATCCGCCAACGACACGGCGGGCGAGTTCTACACACCGCGCGACGTGGTGCGCCTTGCCACCACGCTGGTCTTCGCCACCGATCAAGAGGCGCTCACCGGCAAGGGCGTGGTGCGCACGGTCTATGACTGCGCGGCCGGCACCGGCGGCTTCCTCTCCGCCGCCATTGAGCTGGTCAAGGAATGGAATCCAGCGGCGCGCATCATCCCGTATGCGCAGGAGCTGAACCCGGAAACGCATGCCATTTGCGTGGCGGACAAGCTGATTCAGGGGCACGACGTGCGCAACATCAAGCTCGGCAATACCCTGTCCGACGACCAGTTGCCGCACGAACGCTTCGACTACTGCCTGGCCAATCCGCCCTTCGGCGTGGACTGGAAGAAGGTGCAAAAGCAGGTGGTCACCGAACACCGCATGCGCGGCTACGATGGTCGGTTCGGGCCGGGGTTGCCGCGCGTCAATGA
>WFMN01000261.1 GCA_015489095.1 Mariprofundaceae bacterium
GTGCGGCCAACGAAATCAATGGCTTTAAGGAGTGTAACAATGGGTGATCGGCGGCAGTTTTTCGAGGGGGATTTGGCGGATGAGGCCGTAGTCGGCGCCATCGGTGACGAGTTGGCGCGGCAGCGCCATACACTGGAGCTGATCGCCAGTGAAAATATCGTCTCCAAGGCGGTGATGCAGGCGCAGGGGTCGGTGATGACCAACAAGTACGCCGAGGGCTACCCTGGACGGCGCTATTATGGCGGTTGCGAGCATGTCGATGCCGTGGAGCGGCTGGCACAGGAGCGCGCCAAGCAGCTATTCGGGGTGAAGCACGCCAATGTGCAGCCCCACTCCGGTTCGCAGGCCAACATGGCGGTCTTCATGGCGCTGACTCAGCCGGGAGAGACCATCATGGGGATGGATCTGTCGCACGGCGGCCACCTGACCCACGGCTCGCCGGTCAACTTTTCCGGTCGGCTCTACAATGTGGTCGCCTACGGTGTGCGCCAGGAGGATGAGCGCATCGACTACGACGCGATGGAACGGATGGCGGAGGAGCATCGGCCGAAGATTATTGTCGGCGGCGCCTCGGCCTATGAGCGCGAGATCGATTTCGCCCGCATGCGCGCCATTGCCGATGGCGTCGGCGCGTGGCTGGTGGTTGATATGGCGCACTATGCCGGGCTGATTGCCGCCGGCTGCTACCCGTCGCCGGTGGAACACGCCCATGTGATCACCACCACCACCCACAAAACGCTGCGCGGCCCGCGCGGCGGGATGATTCTCACCAACGACGACGAGCTGGCCAAGAAGGTCAACTCGCGCATCTTCCCCGGGATTCAGGGGGGACCATTGATGCATGTGATCGCCGCCAAGGCGGTGGCGTTCGGCGAGGCGCTGGGCGAAGGTTTCAAACAGGATCAGCGTCAGGTGGTCGCCAATGCGCGCGCGCTGGCCTCCACGCTGGCCGATGGCGGTCTGCGCATCGTATCCGGCGGCACCGATTGTCACATGTTCCGCGTCGATCTGCGGCCGCAGGGGCTGACCGGCAAGGTGGCGGAGGCGGCACTGGAGCAGGCGGGGATCACCGTCAACAAAAACACCATCCCGTTCGACCCTGAATCACCCTTTGTGACCAGCGGCATCCGTGTCGGCACCGCGGCGGTGACCACCCGTGGCATGGGCAGCGACGAGGCGGTGTTGATCGGCAAGCTGATGCTGCGGGCGTTGGCCGCACCGGACGATGACTCGGAACTGGCGGCGGTTGCTGCCGAGGTGCGCGCGCTCACCGACCGCTTTCCACTCTATAGCGATTAACCGCCATGCACTGCCCCTTCTGCCCGGCTGAAGATACGCGGGTGATCGACTCGCGGGTGGTGGAAGATGGCACGGCGGTGCGCCGCCGCCGCGAATGCGAGGCGTGCGGCAAGCGTTTTTCCACCTTTGAACGGGCGGAGGTGCGCCTGCCGATGGTGGTGAAAAAGGGCGGGGAGCGCGAGCAGTTCGATGTGGAGAAGGTGCGCTCCGGCATGCGCAAGGCGCTGGAAAAGCGGCCGGTTGCCGCCGATGCGATCGAGGCGTCGGTGGCGGAGATCGTGCGCGCGGTGCGCGAGACGGGCGAGGCGGAGTTGGCGGCCAGCGCGGTGGGCGAGCTGGTGATGCGCGAGCTGCGTAAGCTCGATGGCGTTGCCTATGTGCGCTTCGCTTCGGTGTACCGTGAGTTCAAGGATGTGGACGAGTTTCTCACCGCGGTGCAGACTGCGGTCAAGGGCGGGTAGCCGGCCATGTTGATGGTGATCTCACCGGCCAAGAAGCTTGATGGTGACACGCCTGCTCCGATCGGTAGCGAAACTACCACCCCGCAATATCTGGCGCAGGCGGAGAGCTTGATCGGGCTGCTGCGCGGGATGGACAGCTTTGCCATCGCCGAGTTGATGAGGCTCTCGATGAATCTGGCCGATCTCAACGCCGCGCGCTATGCTGCGTGGCGGGCGGATGGCGGCGGCAAGCAGGCGCTGTGGATCTTTCGCGGCGATGTTTACCGCAGTATGGATGCCGACTCCTTCAGCAGCGAGGATGTCGCCTTCTGCCAGCGCCACCTGCGCATCCTCTCCGGGCTGTACGGCCTGCTGCGCCCGCTGGATGCGATCTATCCCTACCGCCTCGAGATGGGAACGCGGCTGGCCAACCCGGCGGGGGCGAATCTCTACGCCTTTTGGGGTGATACCATCACCCGCGGGTTGAACACGGCGCTGGAGGAGAGCGGAAGCCGTTACCTGATCAACCTCGCTTCCAACGAGTATTTCAAGGCGGTGCGCCCCGACCTGCTGGCCGGCGAGGTGATCACGCCGGTGTTCAAAGAGCGGAAGAACGGGGGCTACAAGGTGATCGGGATCCACGCCAAACGGGCGCGCGGAATGATGGCGCGTTCCATTATCCGCAACCGCCTGCGCCATCCCGATGCGTTACGCGCCTTCGATGGCGGTGGTTACCGCTGGAACCCCACCCTGTCGGAGGGTGCGAGGATGGTCTTCACCCGGTAACCGTTCCGGCCATGGATGGGTTCGGGGAAAGGATTCCCCTCCTACAGGTTGTAGGAGCGGTTTCCAACCGCGAATTGCCACGGATGGACTTGTTGCGATCTGCTCACTGTTGGACGACCGGGATATCGATCTTGACCTGACGCGGGAGGCGATCCAGCTCCACCAGCAGGTTGTTGGCGATGGTGTGGTAGTGGGCGGCTTGGGGGCTGTCGGGGTCGGTCACCGTGATCGGGGTGCCGGCGTCGGAGAGCTGGCGGATGCGCGGCTCCAGCGGGACGCCGCCTAGGAGCGGGATCTTCTGCTGCTCGGCCAGTGCCTTGGCGCCATCATGGGCGAAGAGATCGCTCTGTTCGCCACAGTGCGGGCAGACAAACTCGCGCATGTTTTCCACCACGCCTAGGCAGGGGATGCTCACCTTGCGGAACATGGTGATCGCCTTGCGGCAGTCGATGAGCGCCACCTCCTGCGGGGTGGTGACAATCACCGCGCCGCTGATGGGCGCCTGTTGCGACAGCGTGAGGTGGATGTCGCCGGTTCCCGGCGGCAGATCGAGCAGCAGGATGTCGATCTCCTCCCCATCGTGAACCCACTGGACATCGTGCAGCAACTGCATCACCGCCCCCGACGCCATCGGTCCGCGCCAGATCATCGCCTGTTCGGGGTTGGTCAGGTAGCCGATGGAGATGGTTTTTACACCATAGTTTTCCAAGGGAAAAAGGGTCTTGTTGGCGACCTTCGGCTGGCGGTTGTGCAGCCCCATCATCAGTGGAACCGAGGGGCCGTAGATGTCGGCGTCCACTAGTGCGATGCGCAGCCCCTGCGCCGCTAGCGCCACCGCCAGATTGACGGCGGTTGTCGATTTGCCGACCCCGCCCTTGCCGGAGGCGACGACCACGACATTGCGCACGCCGGGGATCGCCTTTTTGCCGGCGGGGATGTGGGGGAGTGGGGGCGTGCTGCTTTTCATGGCGCGGATGCTAGCGCGCCGATGGCCGTCTGGGTAGGTGGTATATTCCTTGCTTGTTCTGTTGGTTTATGACACCCGATACGATTGTCCACCTCGGCAGCGAGGCGCTGAAAATGGTGCTGCTGATCTCCGCCCCCATGCTGATTGTTGGGCTGGTGGTTGGCGTGATTATCTCCCTATTTCAGGCGGTTACCCAGATTCAGGAGATGACGCTCACCTTTGTGCCGAAGATCATCGTGGTTTTTGTTTCGATGATCATCGCCGGGCCATGGATGGTTGCCACCATGATGGACTTCACCCGTCATTTTTTTGAACTGATCCCCACCCTGTTGCAGTAATCTTTGATGGTGGCGATGCCGTTTCCGACGGATCAGCAGATCCTCGCGGGGATACTGGTGCTGCTGCGCATCAGCATGATGATGTCGTTTATTCCGGTGTTGAGCCATCAGGCGATTCCTCCCCAGATCAAGGTGGGGTTCATCATCACGGTGACGGTGGTGGTGCTGCCGGTGGTGCTGGATACCGTCCCCCCCGTACCGGCAGATCCGATCCTCTACGCGGTTTTGGGGGTGCAGGAGCTGGTGATCGCCGGGATGCTGTCGCTGCTGGCGCAGTTGATCTTCACCTCGGTGCAGTTCGCGGGGCAGATCATGAGCTACCAGGTGGGGATGGCGATCGCCAATGTGTTCGACCCCTCCACCCAGGCGCAGGGGGCGGTGACCGGCACCTTCGTCAGTGTGCTGGCGATATTGTTGTGGTTGGCGACCAACACCCACCTCCTCTTCCTGCAGGCGCTGATCGACTCCTTTACCCTGCTGCCGCCGGGGCAGCCGTGGTCGTTTGCCGGTTGGGAGGTGTTGAGCAGCGCGGCCTCGGCGATGTTTGTGTTGGCGATCAAGCTGGTGGCTCCGGTGATGATTCTGGTCTTTTTTATCTATGTGGCGTTGGGGCTGGTGGCGCGCGCGGTGCCGCAGATCCAGGTCTTTTTCGTCAGCTTTCCCATCACCATCGGGGTGGGGTTTCTGGTCTTTGCGCTGGCGTTTCCCTCATTCATCCACATTGTGCAGAGCGGCTTTCACAGCCTAGGCCATACCCTGCCGATGTTTCTGCATAAGATGTCCGGCGCGTAATCAATGGCTGAAGAGCAGGACAAAAGCCAACAAACCGAGGAGCCGACCAGCAAGCGGCTCGAGGATGCGCGTGCCAAGGGGCAGGTGCCCAACAGCAAGGAGCCGTCCACCGCGATCTCGTTTCTGATGGTCGCGTCGCTGCTGGTCACCGGGCTGGGGGCGTGGATTCTCTCCCACGCCAGAGAGGTGATGACCAAGTTTCTCTCCGGCGGGGTGACGGTGGAGTGGACGCCGAAGGGGATGACCGACCTGCTGATTACGCTGGCGGGGCAGATCGCGCTGATGGTGCTTCCGGTGGCGATCCCCATGTTGCTGCTGGGGGTTCTGGTGACGGTGGCGGTGACGGGGCCGGTCTTTTCGTTGGAATCGTTGCAGCCGAAGTTGTCCAAGGTGAATCCGATGAAGGGGTTGGGGCGCATCTTCTCCACCAAGGGGTTGGCGGAGTTTGTGAAGTCGTTGCTAAAGTTGGTGATTATCAGCGCCATCTGCTGGTATGTGATCGAGGATATGCTGCCGTTGGCGCTGGAGAGTATCCGCTTGGGCGTGGCACAGGTCGGCTACATCATGGCCAAGGGGGCGGTGACGATTGCGGCGATGGTCGCCTTTTTGTTCGCTGGATTGGCGATGGCGGATGTTGTTTATCAGCGCTGGGAGCATACCAAGTCGCTCAGGATGTCGATGAAGGAGATCAAGGACGAGAACAAGGAGACCGAGGGCGATCCGCAGGTGAAGGGGAAGATCAAGCAGTTGCAGCGCGAGATGGCGCAGCGGCGGATGATGGAGGATGTGCCCAAGGCCGATGTTGTGATCACCAACCCGACCCACTTCGCGGTGGCGCTGAAGTATGAGCAGGGGGGGCGGTCGGCGCCGGTGGTGGTGGCGAAGGGGGTGGATCAGGTGGCGTTGAAGATCCGCGAGATCGCCACCGAGCATGACATCCCCATCCGGGAGAACCGGCCGTTGGCACGCTCCTTGTACAAGCATGTCGATATCGGTCAGGAGATTCCTGAAGCGCTGTTCGAGGCAGTGGCGGTGATTTTGGCGGAAATCTATCAGATGAGGGGAGTATCATGATGAAAACAATGGTGAAATGTGGGTTTCGCCGTGGCGGCTAGCGGAAGGATCAAGCGCCGGAGGTTGCTGATTGATCCGGTTTTCCAGTACCGTTTTGTCAAAAAAGTGACGGCCATGGGGGTGCTGGTGGTGCTCTTCGCGATGGTGGGCGTGCTGGTTGTGCTGTCACTGATGAAGCGCCATGTTGCCCAGCCCGACCCTTTTTCCAGCTCAGCGATAGACTCGCTTGCATCCATGCCGGATATCCCTTGGATTGTCGCCAATCTGTGGCCCTATCTGTTGTTGGCAGTGGCGTTGGTGGTTGTGGTGAGCGTCTTGTTCGGGGTGGTGGAGTCCTTCAAAATTGCGGGACCCGCGCACCGTATCCGGTTGTTACTGAAGGGGATGTCTGACGGCGACTTGCGTGGGGAACCGATCAGACTGCGCCGAAAGGATGAGTTGGAGAAGCTGTGTGCGGCGATCCTTCACACCCACGGGTCTTGGAGGCAAAGGATTGCTGACATGCAGCAGGTGTTCGACCTCAAGGTGGATGATGAGGCGAAGGTGGAGCTGCTACGGGACAAGCTGTTTGCGTTCAAGATTGGAGCGACCGATTGAAGGAAATGTGCGGGATGGGTGAAGCTTCTGTCTTGCCTAGGTGGCTGGTGGGGTTGCTGGCGGTGGGCGCGGTTTTTTTCTTTGGCGCCGGCTACGCCTACTCCGGGTTGCGCGCCTCGGATCGGAGCATCATCCGTATCGCTTACGCCAACGGCTACAAGGATGCGCTGGAGTACGCCTTTACGCTGGATCGTGATCAATTGGCGCAGTTGCAGCATGACCGCGCGCGGTTCAAGAGCCAGGTGTTGTATCAGGCGGAGGCCTATGTCGCCAAAGTCGAGCGCATGAATTAGGGCATTGGGATGCAG
>WFMN01000262.1 GCA_015489095.1 Mariprofundaceae bacterium
CCACCTGCACATCCACCGCGATCAACGCCACGGAGAAGAGCAGCATCAGCAGATGGTGTTTGAACCGAAGTAGCTTACTCATCCGCGCACTACCACTCGGCACTCAGCCCAAGCGACACCGTCTGAAACCGATTCTTCGGCCATAGAGCTGCAGAATTCACTCCGAACGACTTAAGGTCTCCACCAATCTGCTGATAGTGATAGGCACCATGCAGATGAATCGTATCGCCCAGCCATTCTGCTAAAGGCCGGTAAATTTCGATGCCAGCTCTAAATCCATCGCGCTTGGAGAAAGTTGTGGTCATGGAAGAGTTGGTCACATACACCCAAATCGGCGTGCCCGTAGTTATTCGCCACCAAGAACCAGACAACGACGCTCCAAGCCAAGCAGAACGAATCGTTTCGATAGCGAATGTGCCACCTCCGCTATAGTTGAGATTGCTCCTGTCTTGCTGATGCCAGCGAAGTGCACCCCACACTCCAAGATCAAAACCGTCGAATTTGCGAAGTAACGCCAATTGTCCTTCAAACTGAGCAATACGAAGATCATTATGCTGATTTGCAGGATTATGCCAAGCCTCTACGGCTTGGACTGTCGGAACAATAGCGGAAACTTCGGAGCGCCAACCCCATTCGTGATTAATGTCCGCATCCTCAATGGTAGTGATTGCCAAAGTGATGGAACTTGCTTTAGAGTGAAAGGGGGTACTACTAAAACCCGGCAATTTAGACGAAACCTCTTCATACTGCCACCATACGGCATCGGTTCGTATCTCCAGTGCCTGTGCCGAAGTGGCACAAAGCAGTAGTGCCGCGACAGCCGCGGCGAGCCTAGATCGCATCAAACGGCCTCCAGCCAGGGCATCTCCGCCAAGTGCTGCCGCTCAAAAGCGCGGATTTCGTCGGCGTGCTGCAGGGTCAGGCCGATGTCATCCAGCCCGTTGAGCAGGCAGTTTTTGCGAAACGGGTCGATCTCAAACGCAATTACTGTCCCATCTGCAGCCGTGATCCGCTGCGCCGCCAGATCGATCTGCAGCCGGTAGCCCTCCTGCTCCGCGCAGGCGGTGAAGAGCGCATCCACCTGATCCGCGGGCAGCACGATCGGCAGCATGCCGTTCTTAAAACAGTTGTTGTAGAAGATATCGGCAAACGACGGCGCGATCACCGAGCGGAAGCCGTAATCCGCCAGCGCCCACGGCGCGTGTTCGCGCGACGAGCCGCAGCCGAAGTTCTCGCGCGCCAGCAGAATCGACGCCCCTTGATAGCGGGGCTGATTGAGCACAAAATCGGGATTGACGGGTCGGTTGCTGCAATCCATCCCCGGCTCGCCGTGGTCGAGATAGCGCCACTCATCAAAGAGATACTTGCCGTATCCACTGCGGCGGATCGATTTCAGGAACTGCTTGGGGATAATGGCATCGGTATCAACATTGGCACGATCCATCGGCGCCACAAGGCCATCAAGGGTAGTAAAAGGTTGCATCATTCATCGTCCTCGTTCGGTTTGATTCATCGCAAAAAAACAATCACCACAGAGAACACGGAGAAAACAGAGGGAAATGAGAGGGAGGACTGCGCCACCCGAACCCATCACAACATGTTCTTCTCTCCTCTTGCTCTGTGCTCTCCGTGCCCTCTGTGGTAGAAATTGCTTCGTCACCGCATCCACTAATCGCGGAGGTTAGCGCGCCCTGCCGGCGATTGCGAAAAGAGAGCAGAGGACTGAACCACGAAGACACAAAGACACAAAGAAGAACATATTGTTCTTATTAGATATTCTTCTCCTCCTTCGTGTCTTCGTGTCTTTGTGGTTCAAACAAATCACCCCCGATGCTCACGGAAAGCAAACGGATCAATCCCGTATTGCTGCAGCAGTTTGCGCAGGGTGTTGCGGTTGATCCCCAACATCTCCGCGGCCTTGGCCTGATTGCCGCGGCTCAGTTTCAGCACCAACTCCAACAGCGGCGGCTCCACCTGCGCCAGCAGCACGCGGTAGAGCCCGGATGGGGTGGCGGTGCCCAGATGATCGACAAAACGCTGCATGCAGCGGGTCACCGCATCCTCCAGCCGCTCGCTCTCCTGCTCGCCGTTGTGGTGGATGTTGCCCAACGCCAGCGCGACATCGTTGGTGGTGATCGACGGCCCCGGTGTCAGCACCGCCAGCCGCCGCATCACATTCTTCAGCTCACGCACATTGCCGCTCCAGTCGTAGCGGGTGAGCGCCTGCGCCGCCTCATCCAGCAAGATCGGCGCATCAAGCTGCAACTCGGCGGAGGCATCCTGCAAAAAACGCTCGGCAAGAATGGGAATGTCGTCACGCCGCTCGCGCAGCGGGGGAATCCGCACAGGAATCACATTGAGCCGGTAGTAGAGATCCTGCCGAAACGCCCCCTGCTCGATTTTGGCCGGCAGGTTGCAGTGGGTGGCGGCCAGCAAGCGGACATCGACCGCCTGCTCGCGCCCGCCGCCCACCGGCTGGATGGTGCCGCTCTCCAGCACCCGCAGCAGCTTGGCCTGCAGCGCCAGCGGCATATCGCCGATCTCATCGAGAAAGAGCGTGCCGCCATCGGCCTGCTTGAACAGCCCCTCGCGCGACCGGTCGGCGCCGGTAAACGCCCCTTTTTCGTGGCCGAACAGCTCGGACTCCAGCAGATCCGCTGGGATCGCCGCGGTGTTGATGGCCACAAACGGCCGCTGCTTGCGGCCGCTCTCCTCATGCAGCAGGCGAGCGACGATCTCCTTGCCGGTGCCGGACTCGCCGGTGATCAACACGGTAAGGTCGGAAGCGGCCACCTTGCCCAGCGTGCGGAACAGCTGTTGCATCGCCGGGCTCTGACCGACGATCATCTCCCGACGCGCGGGCGAGGCAGCCACAGGGGCGGAAGCCGGTTTCTCCGGCGGCGGGTTGTCGGCCGGCACCACCCGCCGCGCCAGCGCCCGCACCTCGTCGAGGTCGAACGGCTTGGGCAGGTACTCCATCGCCCCCTGGCGGTAGGACTCGATGGCGTGGTCGAAGGTGGTCTGTGCCGTCAGCAGCACCACCGGCACATCGCCGAACGCCCGCGCGGAGAGGGCATCCATGCCGTTGCCATCGGGCAAAAACATATCAAGAAACACCAGCTTCGGTTGGCACTCCGCCACCAGTTCGATGCCATCGCTCAAGGTGCCGGTGCAGATGACCTCAAACCCCTCCTCGCGCAATACACGCTCCAACACCCAACGGATTCCGGCATCATCGTCGATGACAACTATCTGCATGGATTGGCTCTCTCTACGGGCGAGGAATGGGCTGCTGACGGCGCAAAACCGGCAAGTGGATCACAAAGCGGGCGCGCTGATGCTCGGTGAAGAGCCGCACATGTCCACCATGCTCCTGCATCACCCGCTGCACAATCGCCAGCCCCAACCCGCTACCGGAGGGTTTCGCGGTGACATAGGGCTCGAACAGATGGTGGCGGATCGCCTCGGGAATCGGGTCACCATCGCTGGTGATCGACAGTTGCAGAATCGGCCCGTTGTAGTTGGGCAGCGCGAAGGCGGTGGCAAGGCGGGTCTGCACCTCGATGTTGCCGGCATGGGACTCGATGGCGTTGTGCCACAGATTTTCCAGCGCCTGCCGCAGCCGCGCCTCGTGGGCGACGATCTCCGGCAGGCTGGGGTCGAGCATCAAGGAGAGCTTGACCCGCTCCGGCACCGGGCGGCAGACATCGCTGATCATGCGGTGGATATTGACCTTGGTCATCGAGATATCGGCGCGCGGCGCCAACTGCAGCAAGGCGTCGATGCGCTCGCGGATGCGATCGACTTCGTGCAGCAGGTGGGTGGCGGTTTCGTTAACCACCGGATGGTCCACCTGCTCCATCATCCACTGGGTGGCGCCGCGCAGCGAGGTGAGCGGGTTTTTCACCTCGTGCGCCAGCTCCAGCGCGATGCGGGCGACCGCATCCGCCATCGCGTAGCGCCGATGCAGCCGCTGCGCCTCACTGCGCTGTGCCTCACGCACCATGATCAACAGCGCGCCATCGCCATCGGGGCCGGCGTGGATGGTGTAGGGGGCGTGGTCATCCAGCCGCACAATGCCGCCATCGGAGATCAGCTCGGCTCCGGCCACCCGCTTGAGCAGCGCCGCGATCGAATCTTGCGGTCCGAACAGCGCGTCCAACCGCTTCTGCCGCAACCGCTTGTGCGAACAGCCCATATCCTCTTCCGCCAGCACATTGCAGTCGCGGATCACCCCCTCGCCATCCACCCGAAACAGCGGCAGCGGCACATCGGAGAGCGCACAAACGGCGTCACTGCTCATGCCACGATCCTGTTATGCAGGAAGTAATCCCGCGCGCAGGCGAGCTGCGCCTGCCAATCGCGAAGCTGTTGAAAATGGGCGCGAAACTTGGCTGACTGCGCCATCCCCTTGCTGTACCACACCACATGCTTGCGCGCCAGTTGGTTGGCGTGAAACTCGCCGTGATGGTCGGCTAGGCGCCGCATGTGCGCATGCACCACCCGCCAGCGCTCGGCGCGATCGGGTGCCGGCGGCGGCGCCTCACCGCGCAGGGCGGCCGCCACCTCGGCCA
>WFMN01000263.1 GCA_015489095.1 Mariprofundaceae bacterium
AAACGGCTCACCCACCACGCGCCACCGGATCGAGCGCGACAAGAACACAATCACCAGCCGAATCAACCGCGGCACCAGCCAGTGCACCACGCGCTGCTTCATGACGCCCCTTGTTCCATGCTATTGTAGCTGCTCAGCTCGCCCATGGATGAGATGAGTAGTTACCGCTACTGCTCCGCGAACTGGAGATCATACAGCTCCCTGTAGAGGCCGCCCTCCTGCAGCAGTGCAGCATGCCGCCCCTGCTGCACGATGCGGCCATGATCAAGCACCACGATACGGTCGGCATGGCGGATGGTGGAGAGGCGGTGGGCGATCACGATGGTGGTGCGCCCCTCCATCAGGCGGTCGATCGCCTGCTGCACCAGCCGCTCCGACTCCGAATCGAGCGCGCTGGTCGCCTCGTCGAGGATCAGGATCGGCGCATCCTTGAACAGCGCCCGCGCCAGGCTCAACCGCTGCCGCTGCCCGCCGGAGAGGATCACCCCGCGCTCGCCGATCAGGGTGTCGTAGCCATCGGGCAGCCGCATGATGAAATCGTGGGCGTTGGCAGCCTTGGCCGCCGCGTGGAGCCGCGCTTCATCCACATTCTCGAAGCCGTAGGCAAGGTTGTTGCGCACGGTGTCGTTAAACAGGATCACCTCCTGCGTCACCAGCGCGATCTGTTGCCGCAGCTCTCCGCTGGCGAGCCGGCGAACATCGACCCCGTCGATCTTCACCGCCCCCGCCACCGGATCCATAAAGCGGGGGATGAGATTCACCAGCGAGCTTTTCCCGGCGCCGCTGCGCCCCACCAGCGCCACCACCTCGCCGCGCTTCACCGTCAGCGACACCTCGGACAGTACCGGGCGGTCGCCATCCCCGTAGTGCAGTGAAACGCGATCCACCTCGATCGCGTCGTGAAAAGACGCCATCGGCAGCGGATCGGCGGGCTCCTCCACCGCGATCGGCGCATCCATCACCGCGAACACCCGCCCTGCGGCCGCGATCCCCTGCTGGATCACATTGTTGGCGTTGGCAAGCCGCTTGACCGGCTCGTACAGCATGATGAGCGCCGCCAGAAACGACATCAGCGATCCCGGCGTGGTAGCGCCGCTGGAGATGCGCACCCCGCCGTAGAACAGCACCCCGGCGATGCCGAACCCCGCCAGCAGTTCCATGATCGGAAAGGAGAGCGCCTGCACCCGCATCACCCGCATCTGGCAGCGGAAAAACTCGTCGGTCAGGCGCTGAAAGCGGCTGTTTTCATACGCCTCCATGGCAAACGCCTTGACCACGCGGATGCCGGAGATGGTCTCCTCGATCAGCGCCGACATCGCCCCCAAGGTCTCCTGGCCATCAAAGGTGGCGCTGCGCATCTTGCGGCCGAAACGGACGATGGGATAGACCACCAGCGGAAAGACGGTGAAGGCGATGGTCGCCAGCAACCAGTCCTGATAAAAAACTACCCCGAGCAGAAAGAGCGCCGACACCGCATCGCGCATCAACGAGGTGACGGCGGTGCTCACCGCCCCCTGCACCAGCAGGGTGTCGGCGCTGATGCGCGCCATCAACTCCCCGGTCTTGCGATGGCTGAAAAAGGCGAGCGACTGCCGGGTAATCTGCTGATAGAGCTGGTTGCGCAGGTCGTGGATCACCCGCTGCCCCACCCAGCCCATCAAGTAGGTCTGGCCGTAGTAGGCCGTGCCTTTCACGATGTAGAGCAGGATCACCCCGATCGGAATCAGGTAGATGTAGCGGTGATGACCCGGCGCCAATGCCTCATCCAGCGCCGGCTGCAGCAGCCACGCCAACCCGGCGACACAGGCGGACATCACCACCATGCAGACGATCGCCACCAGCAAGCGCCCGCGGTAGGGGCGCAGGTAGCCCAGAAGGCGTCGGTACATCAATCCGCTACAGGTTGGCAAGCGCGGTTGTCGATGAACCGGAGGCGGGGCGCAGCCGCCCCATGCGACGCAGGAAGGCCAGGCTCCCCTTGGCGATCGCCCGCGCCAGCTTCTGCTGGTGACGACGGCTCTTCAGCAGCCGCTCCCGGGCGGGGTTGGAGATGTAGTCGGTCTCCACCAGCACGCTGGGGATCTCCATCGCCCCCAACACCACGAACCGTGCCCGTTTCGGCCGGCGGTACTTCACCGGCGCCACCCGCGCGATGTTGCGGATAATCTGCTCCGCTAGGATCAACGAGCTGTTGAGGCTGTCGGTCCGCGCCATATCCCCCAGAATCGAGTTGACCATCGGATCATCCACCTGATGGCCGGCGATGATCCCTGCCACCGCGTCGGCGGCATTCTCCTTGGCCGCCAGCGCCTGCGCCACCTTGTCCGGGGTCGCCCCGCGCTCGGAGAGGGTATAGACGCTGGCGCCCTTCACCTTCCTGCTTTTCACCGAATCGGCGTGGATGCTGATCATCAGGTCGGCGTGGTGGCGGCGGGCGATGCGCACCCGCTGCTTCAACGGCACGAAGTAATCGCCCCTGCGCACCAGAAACGCATGCACCCCCGATTGGCGGTTGAGCGCCTTCACCAGCGCCTTGGCGATGCCCAGCGTCACCCGCTTCTCTTGCAACCCGTGGTGACCGATGGCACCCGGATCCTCGCCGCCGTGGCCGGCATCGACCGCGATCGTGATCCGCGAACGGCGCAGCGCGGCGCTCGACACCACCGGCGCCGTCCGCTTCACCTGTTGGCGCAGCAGATCGACCACCAAGCGGTGCGGCTTGCCCCGATAGGGCTTCAGGCTGGCGCTGTGCAGCCCCACCTTCTCCCCTAGGTCGAGTACGATACGCAGCGCGCCCGATTTGCGCTTGCCGACACGGATCGCCTTCACCACCGTGTCGCGCTGCCGCAAATCGCGCGCGCTGAGGCGTGAGCGGCCATTGGCGATGTCGATCACCACCCGCTCGGGGTG
>WFMN01000264.1 GCA_015489095.1 Mariprofundaceae bacterium
GCTTGATCGCCTCATCCAGCACCTTCTCCAGCGTCATCGCAACCGTTGGCGCCATCATCAACCGCACCAGCCCGATCGCCGCCCGCCGCAGCCCATACGGGTCGGCGCTGGCGGTGGGGATACGGCCGATATGGAAGTAGCCCAGCAGCTTATCCGCCCGCTCGGCAATGGCGATGGCGCGGGCAATCGCGCTGCGCGGCAGGGCGCCATCGGCACCTTCCGGCATGTAGTGCTCGCTGATGCCGGCGGCAACCGCCGCGTTTTCGCCCGCCATGCGGGCATAGACACCGCCCATGTAGCCCTGCAGTTCGGGAAACTCACCCACCAGTCCAGTGGTGAGATCCGACTTACAGAGGTAGGCCGCGCGCTGGGCGTCGTTGGCATCCACCCCAAGATGCTTGGCGTTGTCGAGTACAAAACTGCGCAAGCGGGCGACCTGATCGCCCACCATGCCCAGCCCCTCCTGGAACACCACATTGTTGAGCTGCTCCACCCGCGCCTCCAGCGACAACTGCGGATCACGGTCGAAGTAGAAAGCAGCATCCGCCAGCCGCGCGTTGACCACCCGCTCGTTGCCGTGCGCCACCATCTCCGGGTTGCTGGAGGCGATGTTGGCCACCGCGAGAAAGATATTGCTCACTCCGCCATCCATGGTGCGGGTAACAAAACAGCGCTGATGCTGCTTGAGCACCACCATGCTGACGCGACTCGGCAGGCGCAGATACTCCGCCCCGTACTGCCCCACTACCACCTGCGGCCACTCGGTAATGTCGGTCACCTCGTCGAGCAGGTCGAAGTCGTTGCGCAGCTTCACCCCGGCCTCATCCGCGGCGCGGTATAACTGATCGCTGATGCTGCTCCGGCGCTGCTCGCGGTCGGCCATGACATACTGCTCCCGCAGCCAGCCGATGGGGTCATGCACATCGATCTCGCCGCTGCCACCATGCACCCGATGGCCGTAGCTGACCTTTCCGCTTGCGATCCCGGCAAAGGAGAACGGGATCACCGCCTCGCCGAGGCGGGCGACAATCCAGCGCACGGGGCGGATAAAGGCGTCGCCACGCGCCTCGCCATCCTGCCACACCATCTTCTTCGGGCTGGGCAGCTTGCGCAGCAGCTCCGGCAGGGCATCGGCGAGTAGCGCCGTCACATCCTGACCGGCAAGCAGCCTGCGCGCCTGCAGGTAGCGCCCCTTGCCCGCCTCCTTCTCCTCCAGCTTCAGCTCCTCGACATCCACCCCCGCCTTGCGGGCAAAACCGAGCGCCGCCTTGGTTGGCTCGCCATCACGGTAGGCCACCTGCTCCGACGGCCCCCACAGCAGCTCAAAGCGCGCCTCCTGCATCACCGGACAGCCCTTGGCGAACACCAGCAACCGGCGCGGGGTGCTGGTCGCCTCCATCTCGGGCACCTCGATCCCCGCCTGTTGCATCACGGTGGCGATTCCCGCCCGCAGCGCCTCCGCCATCGGCTGCGCCACCCCCGCCGGAATCTCCTCCACCCCGATTTCGATCAGGAGCGGCGCCGTCGTTGCTGCCGTTTCGCTCATGATGCACCTCCGCTCGCCTGCTGGGCAATGGTGCGCGCCAACCCCCGCACCCGACCGATAAACCGCTGCCGCTCCGCCACCGAAATGGCACCACGGGCGTCGAGCAGGTTAAAGGCGTGGCTCGCCTTCATCACCTCCTCGTAGGCGGGGCGAAGCAGCCCCGATGCGCTCAGGCGCGTGCACTCCTGCTCGGCGCGGTCGAACTGGCGATGGAGCCAATCGGTATCCGCCTGCTCGAAATTGTAGGCGGAAAACTCCACCTCATTGGCATGGAACACATCACCGTAGCTCACCTTGCTGCCGTCGCTGTTTTCCACCCACACCAGATCGTACACATTCTCCACCCCCTGCAGGTACATCGCCAGCCGCTCCAGGCCGTAGGTCAGCTCGCCCGGCGTGCGCGTCAGGGTGACACTCCCCACCTGCTGGAAGTAGGTAAACTGGGTGATCTCCATGCCGTTGAGCCACACCTCCCAGCCTAGTCCCCACGCGCCCAAGGTGGGTGACTCCCAGTCATCCTCGACAAAGCGGATATCGTGCAGCGCCGGATCGATACCGATCTCGCGCAGCGAATCGAGGTAACACTCCATAATGTCGGCCGGCGCCGGTTTGAGGATCACCTGAAACTGGTAGTAGTGCTGCAGGCGGTTGGGGTTTTCGCCGTAGCGGCCATCGGTGGGACGGCGGCAGGGCTGCACATAGGCGGTGCGCCAATCCTTTTCATCAAGCACCCGCAACATGGTGGCGGGATGAAAGGTGCCCGCCCCCATCGGCGAATCATACGGTTGCTGCAGCACGCATCCCCGTTCCGCCCAGAACCGTTGCAAGGTCAAAATCAACTGCTGGAATGTCATCGGCGGTCACCCCCCATGGAACAAAGTGGCGAAACCCTATCAACC
>WFMN01000265.1 GCA_015489095.1 Mariprofundaceae bacterium
AACGATGGTCGGGGTCATCGACGAGAGCATCCGCTTGCCGGGCGCAACCCGGTTGGCCTCCCCCTGCACCAGCCCGTAGGCGTTGGGCTTGCCCGGTCGGGTGGCGAAGTCATCCATCTCATCGTTGAGCAGGATGCCGGTGGATGGCGAGAGGTAGCCGGAACCGAAGCCGTAGTTGATGGAGAGGGTGGCGCTGACCATGTTTCCCTCGCGGTCGATCACTGAAAAGTGGGTGGTGTCGCGGCCGTTGCCTGCCGGCTCCTCCGTGCGCGAGAGGGTGCCAGCGGGCGTCGCCTCTGTCATGCTGATGGCGGCGCGCATCCGGCGAAGCCGTTTTCCATTGGTCAGATCGGGGATGGGGACGACATCGGGATCGCCCATGCTGCGGTTGCGATCGCGGTAGGCGCGCTTCATCACCTCCACCAGCAGATGGACGCGATCGGCCGGCGCCATCCGCGCCAGATCATCCTTCGCCAGCATCCCGAAGATCTCCTGCAGCACCAGCCCGCCAGAGGAGGGGAGCGCCGCCGACACCAGATGGTAGCCCTGCCAGTCGAAGGCGACCGGCTCCCGCTCGATGGCGCGGTAGGCAGCCAAATCTTGGAGCCGGATCAGCCCGCCGTCCCGCCGCATGTCGGCCACTAGGCGTCCCGCGGTCTGGCCGCGGTAGAAATCATCCCTGCCCAACCGCGCATAGCGCCGCATCACCTGCGCCAGCGCCGGCTGTTTGATGATCCGCCGGTGGAGAAAGATGCGGCGCGCGGCCGGGTTGAGCGCGGCACCCCGCCAGTGGATCATCCGTTGCAGCCGCTTGCCGACGGGAAAACCGCGCTCGGCCAAGGCGATGGCCGGTGCCGTGATCTGCCGCCTCGTCAGCCTGCCGTAGCGACGCACTAGGTGATCGATCCCCGCCAGCAGCCCCGGTACCCCCGCCGATTGCGGGCCGTCGATGCTGGAGTGGCGCTGGTAGATGGTGCCGTCGCCGGCCAGTCGCGGCGCGCGCTCCCGCGCGTCGATCATCACGAAACGGTGGCTCTTGGCGATGTAGAGCAGGAAAAATCCGCCGCCGCCGATGCCAGACGAGCCCGGTTCTACCACCCCCAGCGCGAGGGCGGTGGCGGCCGCGGCATCAAAGGCGTTGCCGCCGGCGTTGAGCATGGCAACCCCCGCTTGGGCGGCGCGCTTCTGTGCCGCCACCACCAACCCATGCGTCGGCGGCTCGGCGGCGAATGCGCTGTTGAACAGACCAACAACGATCCAGATCAGCAGTGTGCTTCTCATTGTTGATCTCACCTCCATGGCAATTCGCGGTTGGAGACCGCTCCTACAGCCTGTAGGAGGGGAATCCTTTCCCCGAACCCACCCATGGCCGCGATGCCGGTTTCTTGCGCCGTCCGTGGCAATTCGCGGTCGGAGACCGCTCCTACAGCCTGTAGGAGGGGAATCCTTTCCCCGAACCCACCCATGGCCGCGATGATGACCTCTTGCGAAATCGTCGTCATTGTTTACTCCGCCTCAAAGAACCAGCGCACCTCGGCGAGGTCGTCACATATCGGCGCGGGGGGGAGGTTGCGCTGCACCTCCCGGCCGTAAAACTTGGTGTAGAGCCGGCTGTCGAGGATCGCCATCACCCCGCGATCCTGCTCGCTGCGGATCAACCTTCCCACCCCCTGCCGCAGCACGGCGATCGCCTCCGGCAACTGAATATCGCGAAAACCGTTGCCGCCCTGTTCCTCGCAATGTTGCAGCCGTGCCGCCAGCAGCGGGTCGTTGGGTGGGGCAAAGGGCATCTTGTCGATGATGACGATGGAGAGGGTTTCGCCGGGAACATCGACCCCCTCCCAAAAGCTGCGCGTGCCGCACAGCACCGAGTCGGTCTGGGTGCGAAACTGCTGCAGCAGCGCGTCGCGGCTCTCCCCCTCGCCCTGAATCAGCACCGGCCACGGCAGGGATTGCTGTAACCTAGGGCCGATCGCCTGCAGCGCGCGGTAGGAGGTGAAGAGGACAAAGGCGCGGCCGTAGGAGGCGTGCAAGAGCGAGGTCATCGTCTCCACCATCTGCTCCTCGGCATCGTCCGCGCCGGCGGTCGGCTGATTGCGCGGGATGTAGATCAGCGCCTGCGAGCCATAATCAAACGGCGACGGGTGAAACGCCTCCTCCGCCTCCGGCAGCCCTAGGTTGCGCTTGATATGCGCGAACGAGCCGGAGACGCGAAAGGTGGCTGACAGCAGGATAAAGCTGGCTGGGAACTGCCACAGATAGTGATCGAGCACCGGCCCGGTATCGACCGGAGCCGCCTGCCAGCGGCGCTGCTCATCCTCGCCCTCCCGCCAGGCGACAAAGCCGTCGTCCGGTGTTTCCACCGCCTTGAAATCGTTGCAGATCATCGCGCCACGATCCTGTAGCTTCCGCAGGTCGTCGTGGTCGGTTTCGTACTCCGTCGCCATGGTGACCAGCGCCCGCCACTGCTTGCTCAGGTCGGCGAGATCGGCCGACGCCCACCGCGCAAGTAGCTGTTTGCCGTGGTCGGTCACCGTCTCCAGCAGCTTCGGGTTGCCGCCCTCCTCCTCCAGCGCGATCTGCAGGTCGCGCAGCCAGTAGGCGACCTTGTTGCGCGACAACTGCACCCCGAAGTGGTGGCTGGCGAGCGTCGGCAGTCCGTGCGCCTCATCCAGCACGAAGCTGTCGAAGTCGGGCAGCACGGCGCCGAAACCGCCCGCCTTGAGGCGGGCATCGGCCAGCAGCAGGCTGTGGTTGCTGATGACCAGATCCGCATCCTGCGCCTTTTGGCGCGCCTTCATCAGCGGGCAGTGGCCGAACTGCGGGCATTTGCCACCGAGGCACTGCTCGGCGGTGGCGGTGATCTGCGCTCCGATCCCCTTGCGGAACGGGTCGAAGTTCAGCCCGGAGAGGTCGCCGTCCCTGCTGGTTTCCGCCCATCGTTGCACCGAGAGCAGGGGCGACTCCATCCACAGCGGAAGCTGATGGCTGGTCAGCGCCTGTTCGAGGCGGTGGGGGCAGAGGTAGTTGCTGCGCCCCTTGAGGAGCGCCACCGCGCGGTTGCGGCCGATGGCGCGCTGCACGGCGGGGAGGTCGCGGTACATCAGCTGATCCTGCAGCGCCTTGGTGTGGGTCGAGACCAACACCTTCTGCCCGCTGGTGAGGGCGGGAATCAGATAGGCCAGCGTTTTTCCGGTGCCGGTCTCCGCCTCGGCGATGAGATCGTGGCCATCCTCCATGGCGGAGGCGATCTCTTCCGCCAGCGCCACCTGTTCGGTTCGCGCGCAGAACCCCTCCATGGCGGCCGCCAACGGGCCGTCGGCGGCAAAGATGGCGCGGATGCTCTGCTCAGCCATAACCGGCCAGCGCGGCTGAGGAAAAGCGGTCGTAGCGGGCATCGATAAAGTAGAGCCCGTGTGCCGGCGCGGTTGCTCCGGCGCGGGTGCGATCCTTCGCCGCCAAGAGATCGCGCATGCCATCGGCCGTGCGCCTACCGGTGCCGACCTCCACCAGCGTGCCGACCAGCGTGCGCACCATGTGGTAGAGAAAGCCGTTGGCGGCGACCTCGATGGCGACCTCGAACCCCTGTTGCTGGATCGCTAATCGGTCGATGCGGCGCACGGCGTGGCTGGCCTGACACCCCGCCGCCCGCAGCGCGGAAAAGTCGTGTTCGCCCAGGAAGTGATCGGCCGCCCGGCGCATGGCGTCGAGATCCAGCGCGCGCGGCATCCACCAGTGGCGCCACTGGGCCAGCGCGGGGGCGGCGCTGCCACGGTTCCAGATCAGGTAGCGGTAGCGCCGCTGGATGCAGTCGAATCTGGCGTGGAAATCGGGATCGACCGCACGGGTCGCCACCACCCGAACCGAGTCGGGAAGCTGCTGGTTGAGGCCGTGCAGGTAGGCGCGCGGCGCCCGTTGCCAGCGCGCGGCCGAGATATCGACATGGGCGGCGATCGCCAGCGCGTGCACGCCGGTGTCGGTGCGTCCGGCGGTGACCAAGGTGCCCGCGTCGCGGTCGATGCGGTGCAGTGCCTCCTCCAACACCTCCTGGACGCTCAAGCCGTTGGACTGGCGCTGCCAGCCGCAGTAGGGGCGGCCGTCAAACTCCACCACCAGCACGATGCGCTGCCGCCCGTTCACCACACCCCCCACAGCGCGATCCAGCCGCAGGCGACCACTCCTGCCTGCAGCCACCCCTGTCGGTTGGGCGCGGGGCGGTTTGCATGGCCGACGGGTTGCGCCACCTGTTGGGAGAGCCAGTGGGCGTCTGCCTGCGCCGCCCCCTGCGCCAGCACGGCGGCGACGACGGCGCTCGCCACCGCCGCGATGTCGCGCCTGCCTCCCCGCTCCTGCCGCCAGCGCCACCGCATCAGCAGCAACAGCTGCCTTAAGCGCTGCAACAGGGGGGGGAGGGCGGTGAGGATCGTTGCCCAGTGGCGGCCTACGCCGGGGATGGCGCCAAGCAGCTGCCGCCACTCTTGGTGGGAGAGGAGACGGGCGAGCAGCCCGCCGCAGAGGAACCAGTTGATCAGCCGCAGCGACTGCCACAGTGCCGCATCGACCCCCTCTTGCGAGGGGCTCCACGGCAGGGCGGGCAGGAGCAACATGCCGGGGGTGAAGAGGAGATGGAGCAGGATGATCGGCAGCAGAAACCAGCGCAGGTAGCGCCACATGCTACCCAGCAGCCCCTCTGCATTCAGCAGCAGCGTGGTCAACACGGCGCTCCCTAGGACGAGCAGCGCCTGGCGGTAGTCGGCGGCAACCACGCTGCTCGCCAACAGCCCGCAGCCGAACAGCAGCCGTGCCCGGGGGGCAATCGTCATTCCTGATCCCATCGCAACAAGTCCGTCCATGGCAATTCGCGGTTGGAAACCGCTCCTACAGCCCGTAGGAGGGGAATCCTTTCCCCGAACCCATCCGTAGCCGCGATGCCGACTTTTTGCGAAGTCGTCATCGATGATGCGGGTGTCGGCGCCCCTCGGTTACGCCTGTTTATTGTCGCCGTTCAGATCGAGATCGTCCAGACCGTCGAGCAGCGCGCCGAGCTCATCGTCCAAGCTCTGGTTCGGTGGCGTGTTGTCGGCGGCCGGTTTCGCTTGCTGGGAGGGCGCATCGCCACCCTCTTCGCTCGCCAGCAGGGCATCGAGATCGTCCATGTCGAGCGAGATCTCCAACTCCGGTGTCGCCGTCTTCGCGGCGGTCGGCTCCTCGTTCCCATCGCCCTCGGGGGTGACCGGCGTGGGATCGAGATCAAGCAGCGCATCCGCTGTTTCGGTTTCGCTGTCGCCTTCGTCGGTTGTCGCTTGCGGCGCGGTGTCGAGGTTCAGCTCGGCGCCCGCATCCGCGTCCGCCAGCGCATCTTGTTGCGCCGCCTCCGCGGCGGGCTCCGCGTTGTCGCCGCTGCCAGGAAGGACGATGCCATCCAGATCCAAGCCCGAGGCGTCAAAGGCGAGGTCGCTGTCGCTGTCAACCGCGGCGGTGTTGACCCGTGGCTCCTCCACCTTGGCCTTGGAGAGATCGAGGCCGGAGAGATCAAAGTCCAGCTCGCCCGCATCACCGGCGCTATCCGCGGCTTCCGGTTGGGCGCCGTCATCCGGGGTGGCGGCGGTGTCGTCGCCTTGATCGGGCGCGGGTGCGTCGCCCTCGGCCGCCGAGCCATCCAGCGAGGACATCAGGGCTTCCAAGTCCACATCATCGCCGCCGCTGGAGAGATCGAGAACATTCTCCTCCTCTTCGGTGGTTTCACCGTCGCTCACCTCCGACAACAGGCTCTGCAGCTCGTCATCATCGTCGAAAGTGGGGGCGGCGTCCCCTTGGGCAAGGTCGAGCAGCGCATCCGCGCTCTCGTCGCTCTCCGGAGCTGAAATGGAGGCGAGGATATCCTCCGCTTCCGGCACCGTCGTCGCTGCCTCATCCGCTTGTGCGGCAGGCGCAACCTCCTCCTCGGCGGGGGTGTCGGTCGCTGTCGCTTCCGTTTCAGGCGCTTCCGCGTCGGTGGACGCCTCCGCGGGGGCGATCAATTGGGTAAACGCCGCCAGTTGGCTTCCGGTCAGCAGCGCCATGGCGGCCGACTTGGCGGCCTCGGCTCCGGCGCTGTCGCCGCGTGCCTGCCGCACCTCGACCAGCTTGGCGTGGGCGGCGGGATCATCCGGCCGCACCTTCAGCGCCATCTCCACCTGCGCCTCCGCCTCGTCCTCCATGCCGTAGCGCAGATAGACATCCGCCTCCGTCAGGTAATCGACATCGGGATCGGGGGTCGCGGCCGCATCGCTGGTCTCTGCTTCTTGCGCTTCCTCAACCTCCGGCGGCGTGGCGGCGGCCGCTTCCTGGGGCTGCTCCTCGCGCTCCGGGGTGGCGTCGCGGGGCTCCGCCGCCGTTTCGGGGGATTCGCTGACCGGCTCCGGTTGCGGCTCCGGTTGCGGCTCAGGCCGAGGCTCGGTCGGCGCGGTCTCCCGCGGCTGTTGTGTCGCGGGGTGGGGAGGTTGACGCCGCAACAGCACACCGATGGCGACCATCAGCAGAACGATGATGCCCGCGGCGGCGTAGAGCAGCATCATGATCATGTCGCTGTTGTTGTTGGCGCGCTCCTGTTGCAGTTGGCGTTGTACGCGCATGAGACGCGCCTCGAGCGCCTTGATCTTAGCCGAGCCGGCGGCTTGGGAGGCCTTGGCGATCTTCCCCTCCAGCTCCGCCAGCCGTTTGTTGTTGGCGGCAACGGTGGCCTGCAGGATCTCGTTGTCCGCCTTGAGTTGGGCGATGCGCTGCTGCGCCTCGGTGGAGAGTGGGGCGGGCGTCGCGGCGGGTTGCGCGCTCCCCTCTTGCGCCGGGGTTACGGGGCTTTCCGCTGCCGCGGCTGTGTTGGTCGCGGGTTTTAGCGCTACCACCTTGGGTTCAGGCGCGGCGGGCGCCACCGCCGGAGCCGCCGCGTGACGCACCCCCTCGCCCTGGCTGCCGACCCGCACCCGTTTGGCATAGCGGTTCTTCTGCGCCTCGGCGACACGGGCGTAGCGCGGTTGCTGGGTCAGCTTCTTCCACGCCTTGATCTGCGCGGCCATGGCGGCGTTGGCTTCGGCCGGCGTCAGCGCCTCGACCTCGCTGGCAGTCGGGGTGTCGAGAAAGCTCCCCTCCTTGATGAGGTTGATGTTGCCCTTGCTGAACTTGTCCCGGTTCTTATTGAAGAGGGCGATGGCGACCTGATGGACGGTGTAGCGGCGATCGATGCGCAATCGGCGGGCGACGGTGAGGATGGTGTCGCCATAGACCATCGGCCCGTAGCGGCTGGTACGCGCCCAGCCGGAAAAGGGGGTGAATGGGTGCTGGTCGCCGCGTTGCGGCGAGGCGCTCGCGGTCACGGGCTCCGGTTTGGAGGCCGGTGGGGTTGGCTGCGGCGTGGGAACCGGTTTGCCCTGGTTGAGCTTCGGCGTGGCGGCCTCCGGCAGCGAGAGGAAGATCGGAAACTTCTTGAAATGGGTGGCGCGGCCGTGGCGCACGCGCAACACAAGGTTGATGAAGGGGGATTGCAACCCCTTGGCGCTGGTGATCTCCACCCGCAGGCCGCGCGCGTCCTGCTTGATTGCCGTGCGCAGCTCGTCGATCGACGGGTCGCGGTACACCTCGAGGAAGCGGTACTCGATGGGGGAGGCGAGATCGACAAAGATGGAGGAGAGCGATTCATCGTTGTCGAGATGGAGCGGGATTTCGGCGAAAAAGGGCTCGCCGAGATGGCTGGCGACATCGACCCTTCCCAGCGATAGCGCGGATGCGATCCATGGCTG
>WFMN01000266.1 GCA_015489095.1 Mariprofundaceae bacterium
CGCATCCAGGCCAGCAGATCGCGCACCTCGCCGCGATCGAAAAAGGAGAGCCCGCCGCTGACATGGTAGGGAATCGACTGCTCGCGCAGCGCCAGCTCGATGGCACGCGACTGGTGCGAGGCGCGATAGAGCACGCAAAACTGATCCCAGCCGTCGTGGCCGGTGGCGTGCTGCCGGCGGATATCGGCGGCGATGCGTTCCGCCTCGTCCTCGCTGCTTTCGCACTCCCAAATACGGGTGGGCTTGCCGCGACCTAGGGTGGAGCGCAGCGTCTTGCCCAGCCGCTCGGCGTTGTGGGCGATGAGGCTGTTGGCCGCCTGCAGGATGGCGGCGGTGGAGCGGTAGTTCTCCTCCAACCGCACCACGGTCAGGCCGGGGTAGTCACGCTCCAGTTGAAACAGGTTGCGCACCTCAGCACCCCGCCAGCCGTAGATCGACTGATCGTCGTCCCCCACCACGGTTAGGTTGCCGTCCGCCGGCGCCAGTTGGCGCACCAGATCATACTGCATGCGGCTGCTATCCTGATACTCGTCCACCAACAGGTGGCGCGCCCGCATGCGCCACAACGCGCGCACCTCGTCGTGCTGCTGCAACAGCTGCAGCGGCAGGCAGATCAGATCGTCGAAATCGACGGCATTCATCTTGGCGAGCAGGGCATCGTAACGCTGGCGGATGGTGGAGAGCGCCGGATCCACATTGCTGCTCAGGCCGGACTTGAGCCGCGACAACTTCGGCATCACCAGATCAAGCTGGGCGCGGTCGGTGGGCAGGTTCATCTCCTGCAGCACGCTGCGTACCGCCGCCCGCTGCTCAGAGACCCCAAACACCGACAGGTTGGCGCGCCGCTGCAACAGCTTGGCGTGCTGGCGCACTATCGCCAGCCCCAGGGCGTGAAAGGTCTGGATGCGCAGCTTGTCCGCCCGCCCTCCCAAGCGCCCTTTGAGCCGCTGACGCATCTCGGTGGCCGCCTTGTTGGTGAAGGTGACGGCGGTGATCTGGTCGTGCGGCACGCCGCGTTCCACCAACGCCGCGACCCGCTCGGTGATCACGCGGGTTTTGCCCGACCCCGCCCCGGCCAACACCAGCAACGGGCCACCGCGATGGAAGACCGCCTGGTACTGGGCTTCGTTCAGCGACACGGTGGCGGATCGGCGGCGGCGAAGGGGAGCGCCCCGCCCGCGGCAAAGTCCAGCGCCTGCGCCATCCGCCGCAGGACGGCCTGCTCGCGCGGTGATCGCTCACCGGCAATGATCCGCCGCCACTGCCGTTGCAGCTCCTCGGGGGAGCTCGGCGCGCGCGGGTAGGGTTCGGCACCGGCGTCGGGGTAGCGTAGCGCCAGCGGATCGTCGTCGCCGATCTGCGCCAACACAAGCTTCTGGCGGTCGGCGTAGAGCTCCGGCTCCCCTTCCGCCCCCATCAGCAGCAGCGACCGCGGTTGCGCCAGCAGGCGGTTCGCCGCCGCCATCTTGGCGCCGTAGGGTGAGTGAAAAAAGCCGTTCACCTGCCCGTCGCAGCGCAGGGGGTTGAGCAGCCGCGCCACCGTATGGGCAAAGCTGCGCACCCCGAGGCGTGGACGCAGCGCCAGCAGCGCCGCCAGCGGCGGACAGCAGTCGGCGATATCCATCGCCACGATGCCGTGCCGCGTAAGCGCCGCTTGCGCCTCCGCGAGGGTACGGGCGCGCGTGATACCGGCCGCGTCCAGCGCCTCGATGGCCGTCCATCTCCCCGCGATCGAGGCGAGCCCGTGGATCAACACGGGGATACCGCGGTCGCGCGCATCGAGCGCCGCCGCCAGATGGAGCGGAGCCGCGCGCCGTTTTCCGGCATAGCAGGGAAGATCGACAGCCGCGGGGAAGGCCACCTCGCCGAACCCGACGATCGCGGCGCGAGCGGCATCGACAAAACCGGCCAGCTCTTCCGCCGTCTCCCCCTTCATCCGTTGCGCCATCAACAACGCCCCTAGTTGCAAGGGGTCGGCGTCCGGTTGCATCAAGGCCGTCAGGGCGGAGGCCGCCTCCTGACGACTCAGATGCTGATGACCATGTTTTCCTCGGCCGACCCTGCCCAGCAGGGTCGCTACATCAGGGCACACCTACCCCTGCATCGTCAGCCAGCGCTCGGCATCGAGCGCGGCCTTGCACCCCTCGCCGGCCGAGGTGATCGCCTGGCGATAGACCGGATCGGCCACATCGCCGGCGGCAAACACACCGGGGATTGAGGTCTGGGTGCTCTTTCCCTCGGTGATCAGGTAGCCGGCGTCATCGGTGGCGCACTGGCCATTGAGAAAATCGGTGTTCGGCTTGTGTCCGATGGCGATAAACACCCCATGCACCGCCAGTTCGCGCGGCGCCTCCCCCACCGTGGAGGCTAGGCGAACCCCCGTCACCCCGGAATCGTCGCCCAGCACCTCGTCCAGCACGCAGTTCCAAGCCACCTCCACATTGTCGAGCGCCAGCAGGCGATCCTGCATGATCTTCTCCGCACGCAGGGTGTCGCGGCGATGCACCAGCGTCACCTTGCTGCACAGGTTGGCGAGGTAGATCGCCTCCTCAACCGCCGTGTCGCCGCCGCCGATCACCGCCACCTCCTTGCCGCGGTAGAAGAAGCCATCGCAGGTGGCGCACGCCGACACGCCGCGCCCAGCGAACGCCTCCTCCGACGGCAAGCCGAGATACTTGGCGGAGGCGCCGGTGGCGATGATCAGCGCGTCGCAACGATACTCCCCCTCGTTGCCGGAGAGCCGGAACGGACGGCTGCCCAAATCCGCGCTGTTGATGTGATCCCAGATGATCTTGGTGTCAAACCGCTCGGCGTGTGCCTGTAGATCCTCCATCAAGGCTGGCCCCTGCACGCCATCCTTGAATCCCGGGTAGTTATCGACATCGGTGGTGGTGGTTAGCTGTCCGCCGGGCTGGTCGCCCTGAATCAGCACCGGCTTTAAGTTGGCGCGCGCGGCATAGATCGCGGCGCTGTATCCGGCCGGCCCGGAACCGAGAATAATCAAACGGTGGTGTTGGGGTGATGACATGATGGTTGCTCCTATGACTGTTCTTTGTTCACAGCAAGATTACGCCGTTTGCGCAGGCCGAGTTCCTGCCACTGGCGATCGCCCACCTCGCTTGGCGAGGCGCACATCAGATCGGCGGCGCGCTGGGTTTTGGGGAAGGCGATCACATCGCGAATCGACTCGGCGCCGCGCATCAACGCCACCACCCGATCCAGCCCGAACGCCAGTCCGCCGTGGGGGGGCGCGCCGTATTGCAACGCATTGACCAAGAATCCGAACTTCGCCTCCGCCTCGTCGTCGCTGATGCCGAGCGCGGCAAACACCCGCTGCTGCACCTTCGGGTCATGGATACGGATCGATCCACCACCGATTTCGGTGCCGTTCCACACCAGGTCATAGGCTTGGGAGAGCACCTCCAGCGGCGCGCGCTCCAGCTTGTCGAGATCTTCCGCGGCCGGGGCGGTAAAGGGGTGGTGCAGCGCTTGCAGCCGCTTCTCCTCGGCGCTCCATTCAAACATGGGAAAATCGACCACCCAGACAAACCGGTTGTCCCCGGGCTTGATCAAACCGAGATCGTGCCCCAACTTCACCCGAAGGTGCCCCAGAGCATCGTTGACCACCTTGCGATCACCCGCGCCGAAAAAGAGCAGGTCGCCGTTGCCCGCGCCGCAGCGATCCAGCAGCTTCCGCAGCGTCGCCTCCGGCAGGAACTTCACGATCGGGGACTGCAACCCTCCCGGCACATCGTCGGCGTCGTTGACCTTAATCCATGCCAGCCCCTTGGCACCATAGACCGCGACAAACGCCGTCAAATCGTCAATCTGCTTGCGGGTCAGCTTGCCGGCGCCATCGGCAACGCGCATCACCTTCACTAACCCACCCTTTTCGGCAGGTTCGCGAAACACCTTGAACTCCACCTCGCGCATCAGGTCGCTGATATCGACATGCTCCATGCCGAAGCGGACATCGGGCGCGTCCAGCCCGTATTTCTCCATCGCCTCGGCATAGGTGATACGCGCAAACGGCGCATCGACCTTGGCGCCGCATCCCGCCTCGAACATGGCGGCGATCAGCCCCTCGGCGCACGCCATCACCTCATCCTGGGTAACAAACGACATCTCCAGATCGACCTGGGTAAACTCCGGCTGGCGGTCGGCGCGCAGATCCTCGTCACGAAAGCAGCGGGCAATCTGATAGTAGCGATCCATGCCGGCGACCATCAGCAGCTGCTTGAAGATCTGCGGGCTCTGCGGCAGCGCATAGAAGGAGCCCGGATAGATCCGCGACGGCACCAGATAGTCGCGCGCCCCTTCAGGCGTTGATTTATTCAGAATCGGGGTGTCGATCTCCAGAAACCCCTGACTGTCCATGTATTGACGGGCGGCATGGCTAACACGATGACGCAAGGCGAGCGCCTGCTGCATCACCGGGCGACGCAGATCGAGATAGCGATACTCTAGGCGATGCTGCTCTCCAGTGGGGCAGTCATCCTCGATGGGAAAAGGCGGGGTCTCGGCGCGATTGAGCAGGGTTAGCCTACTGATTTTCACCTCGACGGCGCCGGTATCCATCTTCGGATTCACCGTCTCTTCGCTGCGGGCGAGCACGGTGCCGACCACCTCGATCACATCCTGCTGCCGCAGCCGATGGCCGAGCCGGTGCGCCTCCGGGGTATCCGGGTGCGCAACCACCTGCACCACACCGAACCGGTCGCGCACATCAAGAAAAACCACGCCACCGTGATCACGATTCGTCTGCACCCAGCCACAGAGTCGAACCTCGGAACCGATATGTTGCGGGCGAAAATCGCCGCACCGTGTGCGTGGAATCATGGTAAGGCTACTCCTGAAAAAAAGCTGTTGATGGGATTTCCCTGCTTGGCAAAGGGTCGCGGAGGATAGCGAGCATACCGACCACCCGCAAAAGGAGGGTTGCATGCCGGGGTTTGACACGGGAGGTGAAATCACAACACTTCGCCGCCCTCGCGGGCGTGGTGATCCGCGAATCCTCCCCAAACGGGCCGATAGCTCAGTTGGTAGAGCAGCAGACTTTTAATCTGCGGGTCGTGCGTTCGAGCCGCACTCGGCTCACCAAATAAA
>WFMN01000267.1 GCA_015489095.1 Mariprofundaceae bacterium
ACCACCTACGCTGGGTTGCCCAGCGGTCGAGCAGCAGGATGCCCCACAGGATATCGGCGCGGTCTTCGCCGTGCTGGTGGCGCATCCACTGTTCGCGCACAAAGGCGCGCCGCACCAGCCCACCCACCGGGTTGCGGCTGGTCAGCTCCTCCATCGCCGGTTGCAGGTCGTGGCGCAGCCACTGTTTGACCGGCGCCATGAACCCCTGTTTCGGGCGGTTGATCACCGCCTCCGGCAGGCGGCGGCAGGCGACCTGGCGCAGCAGCAGTTTCAGCCCCTCGCGCCACGGCGGGCCATCGACCTTGTGGCGCGCATCCAGCCACAGCGCGTCGCGCATCAGTGAGGGATCGAGAAACGGGGCGCGCAGCTCCAGCGCATGGGCCATGCTCATGCGGTCGGCGAGCGGCAACAGGTCATCGGCGAGGTAGGTGCAATAATCAAAGGCCATGGCGCCGTTGACCACGCCGTAGCGGGCAAGCAGCGCCTCCAGCCCGCCGGCATCGTCGTCGGCGGTCGGCCAGTCGTCATCGGTGCGCTCCACCGGCTGGGTGAGCATGCTATCGGGCGCCGCATGGCAGCAGCGCGTCCAGTGGCGGTAGGCGTCGGCGGGCTCGTGATCCAGCCCGCGCATGAAGCGGCGCAACCGCCCGCGCAGGTTGCGGCTGGAGTCGGCGTCGCCGAGCGCATTCAGCACCATCAACGCCACGCCACGCCCCGGCAGATGGCGCAGCCGCTGGTGCCATTTCAGCCCCAGATAGCGGGGGTAACCGCCGAACAGCTCATCGCCGCCCACGCCGGAGAGCGCCACATCGACATACTGCTTGGCCGCCTGGCTGATCAGGTAGGTGGGCAGCGCGGCGGAGTTGGTCACCGGCTGATCGAAGGCGGCGGCGATGGCATCGACGGTCGCCTCGGCGTCGGGGCGCACCATCAGCGTCTGGTGGTCGGTGCCGAGGCGGTGGGCGACCTCGGCGGCGAAGGGGGTCTCGTCGTAGTCGGCGCCGCCGCCGGCAAAGCGGACGGCGAAGGTGTGCAGCGGCGCGCTGCTGGTGGTGGCGAGCGAGGCGGCGATCAGCGAGGAATCGACACCGCCGGAGAGAAAGACCGCCAGCGGCTTGTCCGACAGGGTGCGCAGCCTAAAGGCGCGATCGAGATGGCGCTCCAGCGCCGCCGGGGTGGGGTGGTGCACCCAGCTATCGGCGGGCGGTTCCGGCGGCGGCAGGCGATGAAAGCGGCGCAGTCGCAGCGGCGCGCCGATGCCGGCCTCCACCATGGTGCCGGCCGGAAGCTGGCGCACCTCGCGGTAGAGGGTGCGTGGCGCCGCGATACGCATGGTGGTCAGCAATTCGTGTACCGCGCCGATGCGCGGGGTGAGGCTCCATTCGCCGCGTTCAAAGGCGTTTAGGGTAGAGGCGAGGCCGATGCGCCCCTGTTGCTGACAGAGAAAGAGCGGCTTCTCTCCCGCGCCATCGCGCGCCGCCACCAGACGCTGATGGCGCGCGTCCCAGATGACGATGGCGAACATGCCATTCAGCATGGCAAACATCTCGCGCCCGTGGCGGGCAAACAGATGGGGGAGGATCTCGGTGTCGCTGTTGCTAACGAAGCGCACCCCCTCCTGCTCCAACGCGCGCCGCAGCTCCGGGTAGTTGTAGATGCAGCCATTGAATAGCACCGTGATGTCGCCGATGGTCATCGGCTGCCGCCCGCGCGGGTCGGGGCCGACGATCGCCAGCCGGTGGTGGATGGCGTGAAACGGGGTGAGGTGGCATTCGCCGCGATCATCCGGCCCTCGCGCGGCGACCGCCTTGGCCATGCGCTCCAGCTCGCCTGCTTTGGGCGTACCGACAATGGCCACAAACCCGCACATTTAGCACACCTTCCGGTCGATAAACATCGCATCGCCGTAGGAGTAGAAGCGGTAGCGCTGGGCGATGGCGTGGCGGTAGGCGGCCATGGTGCGATCGAAGCCCGCCATCGCCGCCACCAGCATCAACAGGGTGGAGCGGGGCAGGTGGAAGTTGGTCAGCAGGGCGTCGGCAACCTGCCACCGGTGGCCGGGGTGGATGAAGAGTTGCGAGCATCCTTCGCCCGGCATGACCCGCCCATCGCGGCAGGCGCTCTCGATGGTGCGCAGGCTGGTGGTGCCGACACAGACCACCCGCCGCTCCTCGGCACGGGCAAGGTTGATCTGTTCGGCCACCGCGGGCGCGATGATAAACCGTTCGCGGTGCATCACATGGTCGGCGATGGACTCGCAGGTGACCGGCTGGAAGGTGCCGGGGCCGACATGGAGGGTGACCGCGGCGAAGCTGGCGCCGGCGGCGCGCATTGCCGCCATCACCTGCGCGCTCAAGTGCAGGCCTGCGGTAGGGGCGGCGACCGCACCCGATGCGCGGGCGAAAATGGTCTGGTAACGCGCCTTGTCCGCTTCGGTGTCGGGGCGGTCGATGTAGGGCGGCAGCGGCATGTGGCCGTGCTGCGCGATCATGGCCTCGACATCATCCGCCAGCAATTCCACCTCCAGTTCGCGGCCGTTGCGTGCCGTCACCCGCGCGGCAAAACCATCGGCGATGGTGATGGTGCTGCCCACCTTGAGCGGCCGGTTGCTCTTGCCCCATGCGTGCCAGCGCCCGCCTGCCGCAGGCTCCAGCAGCAAAAGCTCCACCTTGCCGCCGCTCGCTTTGGTGCCGAACAGCCGCGCCGGAATGACGCGGGTATCGTTGATGATCCACAGATCGCCCTCCCGCACCAGCGCCGGGAGATCGACGATCAGGCGATCTTGCAGCGCATCGCCGCTACCCAGCACCAGTAGCCTACCGCCATCGCGGGCATCAGGCGGCCTACTGGCGATCAGCTCCGGTGGCAGGGCAAAATCAAAATCGGCGACGGTATAGGCCACGAGAGCGCGCGATCAGCCGAGATCCGCCGCGCTGGTGTAGTAGGTGATGTCGGTGCGGGAGACCTCGGTGGTGATCGGGAAGAACTGCTGCTGTTGTGCCTCGGGCAGGGCGTCGTAGCAGGCTTGGGTCAGCAGGATCTCGTCCGCCTCCGCGATATCCTCGCCCAGCTTGGAGGCGAGGTTCATCTCATCGCCGAAGCAGCCTTCCAGCGTCTCCGAGTAGAGCACCTTGCCGTAGCCGATGCCGCTGCAGATCGTAAAGGGTGTGCCATCGGGCAGGGTGACGCCGGCGGTTGCGAGCGCGTCACGGATGCCGAACGCGGCCTCCAGCGCATCGGTCGGGGATTCGAAGTAGCCATAGACATTGTCGGCGGCGAATTTGTACGCCACGGCGCGGCACTGCTCCAACACCGGAATCGCCAGCCGCCGCATCTGCACCAACCGGCTGAGAAACGGCAGGATGCCGTACTCCTTGGTGATGCGGGTGAAGCCGGAGGAGTCCATGATCAGCACCGCGTAGGTGCGTCCGAACTGTTGCCAGAGTTGCTCCGCATGGCGGTCGGGCTCTTCGCCTCGATCCAACATCTGTTCGATGGTAGTGAATAGGTTCATGGTCTCCTCCTTGTTTTTTTTACCACAGAGGCACAGAGGCACGGAGGGGAATTTGTCATTCCGGCCTCCGAGCCGGAATCCATATGGGCTGTGGTGTTGGTGGATGCCGGATCAAGTCCGGCATGACATCCGTACTTTGTGTCTTTGTGCCTTTGTGGTTCATACATCTTTTCACCGCGGAGGCGCGGAGAACAGGGAAGCCTGTCATTCCGGCCTCCGAGCCGGAATCCATGCGGGCTACGGTGCCAATGGATCCCGGCCTGCGCCGGGATGACGTCAGTCTCTCCTCCCCGCCCCAGTCTAGCACATCTGCCATCGCTAGCCACTCCCGTATTATATGACATTCATTCTTCGTGTCTTTGTGCCTTTGTGGTTCATACATCTTTTCACCGCGGAGGCGCGGAGGCGCGGAGGGGAACTTGTCATTCCGGGCTTGACCCGGAATCCATTCGTGGCGTGTGTGACCAAGATGGATCCCGGCCTGCGCCGGCATGATATTTTTCTTTTCCTTTGTGTCTTCGTGTCTTCGTGGTTCACCATTTTCCCCTACGGCGCGTCACAGCTGCCGCAGGCAGTCCAGTGCCGCCATGCGGTAGCACTCGGCCAGCGTCGGGTAGTTGAAGACATTGCGCACCAAGTCGTCCACCACGCCGTTGTAGGAGCGCACCAACTGGCCGATATGGATCAGCTCGCTGGCCGATTCGCCGACGATATGCACCCCCAGCAGCGTGCGGCTGGCGCGATCAACATTGAGCTTCACCATGCCGGTGTAGTCGCCGATGATCTTGCCGCGCGCGCTGTCGTTAAAGCGGCCGTAGCCGGTGACATAATCGACCCCCTCCTCGCGCAGTTGCCGTTCGGTTCGGCCGATGGAGGAGACCTCGGGGATGGTGTAGATCGCCATCGGTAGCTCTGATGAGGTGGTGGCGATGTCGATACCGCAGGCGTGGGTTGCCGCCACCCGCCCCTGTTCCAGCGCCGCCGAGGCCAGCGCCGGATTGCCGATCAGATCACCGACGGCATAGATGTGCGGACAGGCGGTGCGAAAATGGCAATCGACGCCGATCCAGCCATGTTCATCCGGCTCGATACCGGCGCGCGCAAGCGCCAGATGCTCCACATTGGGCTTGCGCCCCATGGCGTAGAGCAGGCAATCCCCCTCCAGCGTGTCGCCCCCTTCCAGCGAGGCGGTGACCACATCCCCGTCGCGGCGGATGGCGGTTACCCGCCGCTGCATGGCGAAGCGGATGCCCATGGCGGTCATGGCATCGGTGAGCGCACCGACAATGTCGCGGCTCAACCACGACAGCACCTGTTGGTGGTGGTCGATCATGGTCACCTCCACCCCGAGCGCGGCATAGATCGAGGCGAACTCGCAGGCGATCACCCCGCCGCCGACCACCAACAGCCGCCGCGGCAGCCGTGTCATGTGCAGGATGGAGGTGGAGTCGTGCACCCGCTCCCGATCGAGCGGTACCCATGCCGGCCGGCGCGGGCGCGAGCCGGTGGCCAGAATGACGGCGCCGGCGGAGAGCGTGCGCCGCTCGCCGTTGGGGGCGGCCACGGCGATGGTGTGGGCATCGACAAAGCTCGCTTCGCCGGGGATCAAGGCCACCCCGCTGCGCATCAGTTGGTTGAGCAGCACCGACTCCTGCTGGTTGATCACATCGTCTTTTTTGTGGATCGCATCCATCAGCAGGGTGTGTGGGCGCGCCGCCCCCCGCGATAACGGTTGCCGCATCCCGGAGCGGCTGGCGACCGCCTCGACATAGGCCATTTCGCGCAACGCCTTGCTGGGGATGGTGCCGGTTTGCAGCCCCACGCCGCCCAAGCGGGGCTTGCGCTCTACTATCGCCACCGATTTGCCCGCTCCCGCCGCGGTGATGGCCGCCTGCTGACCGGCGGGGCCTGAGCCGACCACCACCAAGTCGAAGCGGGTGCTAGCCATCGCCGGAGAGCGCCTTGCCGACGGCGTGGCAGAGCTGCTGCTGGCTGTAGGGCTTCGATAAGAAGCCGGCGACACGGTGGCCGGCGAAGCGCTTCTTCAGCTCGCTGCTGGCATAGCCGGAGGCGATCAGGATCGGCAGCTCCGGGTCGAGGTGGAGCAGCTCCTTCAGTGCCGCTTCGCCGTCCATGCGTGGCATGGTGAGATCGAGCACCACGGCGGCGATCTCGTTGGCGTGCTGCCGGTAGCAGGCGATGGCCGCCTCGCCGTCGGCGGCACCCAAGGTGGTGAGGCCGGCATCCTCCAGCATCGCCTGTGCCGCCTCCAGAATGTCGGGCTCGTCGTCCACCACCAGCACGGTGGCGGAAGCGGGTAGGGTGTAATTGCCCGCCGGCTCTTCGGCCGCGCTCTGCTGATCCTCGGTCAGCGGCTCGGCCGGAGGCAGCAGGATGGTGAAGGTGGTGCCTTTACCCGGTGTGGAGGCAAGGTGGATGTGGCCGTGATGGCCGCGCACGATGCCGAGCAGGGCGCTCATCCCCAGCCCGCGACCGGTAAACTTGGTGGTAAAGAAGGGCTCGAAAATCTTCTGTTGGGTCGCCTCGTCCATGCCGCAGCCGTCGTCCTCCACCTGTAGGAAGAGGTACTCCCGCTCTTTCGCCGATTGGCGATCGGCGCGTACGCACTGCCGCAACCACGCCTTGTCCGGTCGCATCATGCCGGTGCGCAGAACGATGGTGCCGGCGCCATCGATCGCCTCGTTGGCGTTGGTGATCAGATTCATGATTAGTTGCTGCAGTTGCGACTCATCGGCGTTGACCGGCGGCAGCGCGTCCGCCAGCTCCAACCGCAGCGTCACCCGCTTGTGTAACGACACCTCCAGCAACGAGGCCATCGAACGCACCTCGTCTGACAGGTCGATGCGCTTGATGATGAATTTTCCCTTGCCGGAGTAGGCCAGCATCTGGCGGCAGAGCACCGCCGCCCGCTCGGTGGATTGGCTGATGCGCACCAAATGGTTGCGCGCCTCCAGCGGATCGCGTTGCAGCTTCTTCTCCGCCATGGTGGCGTTGCCGACGATGGCGGTCAGGATGTTGTTGAAGTCGTGCGCGATTCCACCGGCGAGCACGCCAAGCGATTCCAGCCGCTGTACATGCTCCAGTTGCCGCTGCCGCTGCAGTTGCTCCGTGATGTCGCGATCCACACAGGCGTGGTATTGGGTGTTTCCTTCGGCATCGGGAATCGGAGAGACCACCCGGGCAACGGTTCTGGTCGTTCCTTCCGCGGCGGGAAGCTCCATCACCTTCGACCATGTTTCGCCCCGGTTCAGACGGGCGAGAATCTCCTTGTATTGCGCATCGTCACACTTGCCGCCGCGCAGCTCCGCCGCGTAACGGCCGATGGCCTGTTGGTTCTCCAATCCCAAGAACGCGCACGCCTTTTTGTTGAGGTGACAGACCACACCGTCGCGATCGGTGATCATGATTGCCTCTTCAACATATTCCAGCGCCTGCGAGAGCATCTGGATGCGCGCCATGTTGCGTTTGCGCCGAGCCAAATCGCGCAACACCCCCTGCACGCCCAACTTCTCTCCATTGGCGTCTAGGACGATGGACGAGTGGTTCTCCATCGAATGGTGGTTCCCTTCGCTATCCACAATCTCCATCTCATAGACGCT
>WFMN01000268.1 GCA_015489095.1 Mariprofundaceae bacterium
CCCTTCCCGGGACCGTAAATGCCGGCGTTGTTGATCAGCAGATCGATGGTGGCGGGGAGGGCATCCATATCGGGGCAGGGTTGCGTCACATCCCACTGCAACAGATGGAGCTGTCGCGGGTGGTTGGCAAGCAGCGCCTCCAGTTCAGTGGAGCGGGTGCGAAAGGTTGCCCACACCTGCTCCCCTTGGGTCAGATAGTGGCGCACAAACCCCAAGCCAAGACCGCGCCCGGCGCCTGTGATCACGATGTTCATGACGGCTTCGTAAGAAGTCGGCATCGCGGCCACGGATGGCCGCGCAAATCAATAGCTTGCGTAGCAAGCCGTTGATTTGTAAGGAAGGTGAAAATCGCACTTTTCACCTTCCGTCAAGCAAAAAGTCCACGGACGGACTTTTTGCGATGGGATCAGCTATTGACCCGATAAAGTCATGGCAGGTCGCCACCTGCACTGTTTCGCTGCGGGCGCCCGCCACCGTCATCGATGCGGCCGCGCCATTGTTCGCGCTCTATCCATCGACAGAAGCCGCGGCGACCATTGCTTTCGAGGTCACGCCAACAGCTTCTCTCCGATGGCGACTGTGCTGCAACCATGAACCACTATGGGAGGATGAGGAGTGCGGCAACATCGTCGCCGCGCTGGAGCTCGCCCTCTACCGCCGGGTGGTGAGCGCGATAGCGCCGCGGCTCTGCTCGATCCACGCCGCCGCGGTGGTGGTGGATGGCGGCGCCATCCTCTGCGCCGGCGCCTCCGGCGCGGGCAAATCCTCGCTCTGCACCCAGGCGCTGCTCGATGGCGCTAGGTATTGCAGCGATGAGTTCGCCCTGCTGGCTAAAGATGGCACCATCCACCCCTTTCCCCGCCCGCTGCAGTGGGAGCACCTTGACCACCCCGCCTTCAGCCACGCCACCATGCAGCAGAGCGGCAAGTTTGATCGCGGCGCCTACCGTTTTTTGCAACCGGACGGCACCCCTAGGGTGTCGCAACTGTGGCTTCCCCGCCAACGACAGCAATGCCCGACGCCGTTAAAATTGATTGTTCTGCCCCAATTTGTGGCCGATCGCCCAACCATCCTCACCCCGGTTGCGCGCAGCAGCGCGATGATCCAGCTCGCCAACCTGCTCCACCAGCGCAACCCCATGCAACACAACATCCGCCTGCTGCACCAGCGGATTCCGGCGGATTGCCGGCTCTACACCATGCGCTTTGGCAGCGCGCGCGACGGCTGGCACGCCATCGCCGCGTTGCTAAGCTAACGCTCCGCCGTCACGCTGGACGGCATACTCCGCACAAACCACAGCGCCGAGAGCGCGATAGCCGCGCTCAACCACCACGCCGCGGTAAATCCGCTCTCGCTGATCACCCAGCCGCCGCCCACCATGCCAAACGATGCCCCCACGCCGAAGCTGGCGGAGGAGAACCACCCCTGCGCCGCCGCCGACCGACCCATCGGCGCCCAGCGCTGCACCCAGACCAGCGCGGTGATGTGAAATGCTGCGTAGGTGGCGGCGTGCAGCAGTTGCAGCAGCGCGATCGCCCACCACGCGGTCACCGCCGCCGTGCCGATCCACCGTACCGCTGCCAGCAGCAGACAGATCGACAGCACCCACCTAGGCGCCGCCGCGTGCAGCCGGTCGCTCCAGCGCCACATCAGCACCACCTCGGCCAACACGCCGACCACCCAAAAGAGCCCGATCTGCCAGCTTGCATAGCCAATCGCGCCGAGGTGGATACTGAAAAACCCGTAATAGACCCCATGCGACAACTGCATCAACAGCCCCGCCACAATCAGGTTGCGCAGCAAGCCGCGGTGGGGGCGGTGGCGCGGATTGCGCGCCAAGGTTTGATGATGGGAATCGCTAGGGAACCCCACCCCCGCCCACGCCGCCAGCAACAGCGTCAGCGCGATCATCCACGGCAGCGCGGCCACCCGCTCCCCCGCCAGCAACAGCCCCCCGCCGAACGAGGTCAGCACAAACCCCATCGAGCCAAAGGCGCGCAGGCGGCCATAGCTCCCCTGCTGCGCCTCGGAGACGGCGATCGACAGTTGATCCGCCAGCGGCAGGGTGGCGGCCCACAGCAGCCCGAACAGCAGAATCGCGGCAGCCAGCAGCCACAACGGCATCGCCACCAGCCAACCGGCGGCCACCAGCGCGGCCAACAGCAACGCCGCCACCACCATCATCCGCAGCCCGCCCGGCGGCCGGCGATCCGCCAACCATCCCGCCAGCGGCGGCGCCACGATCTTTCCCGCCACCAACAGGCCGCTCATCACCCCGATCATGGCGACATCGATCCCCCGCTGCTGCAACCAGAGCGGAAAAAAGGGCACAATCAGCCCCATCGCGGCAAAATAGGCGGCGTAATAGCCGCGAATCGAAATCAGCCGTGATTGCATGCGAGTAACGCTAACCGCAAACGGCCGACGATCCCATCCGGCAACCGCCATTGATGACGACCCCGCAAGAAGTCGGCATCGCGGCCACGGATCGGTTCGGGGAAAGGATTCCCCGCCTCACAGACTGTAGGAGCGGTTTCCAACCGCGAATTGCCTTGGACGGACTTGTTGCGATCCGCTCATTGATGGCACAGAGTTTGCTTCTCTTTTTCACGCCATGAACCATCTCCTCATTCGCCTGCTCACCACCCTGCTTCTGACCGCCTGCGCCGCCCAGCCGATCCATCTCATCAACGCCTTCGGCGACAAGGAGGTGTGCAAGCCCAGCCCCCGGAACGGCCTGCTCGGCAGGGTGTTACCCAAGAAGGTGCCCGAAGATTGCACCACCGCCCTCGCCAAGGTCGGTTTCTTGCCGACATCCAAGGCCGGCACCATCCCCATGGAGCTTGCCATGCAGGGCGCCGATGTGGTGGCGACATCCCTGCCGGACGATGCCCTACAGCAGCAGCCCGACTTGGAAAACGGGGATACGCTGCGGATGATCGACGGCAAACGCGTGGAGAGCCTGGCCGCCGCCAGAACGATGCTGTTCGGCCCGGTCGGCAGCAAGGTATCGCTGCTGTTCGGCAGGGGCACGATGGAGTTCCCGCTCCAGCTCACCCGCCAACCGATCGGCCAGGCCAGCGGCAACACCGCGCCACCGACCGTCACCCCGTTGATCACCGAGGAAAAACGCCCTCAACAGGAGCCATACAGCGCCACCAAGCCGGCAGCCGACAAGCAAGAGAAGCCATCCCCGGGTCTGCTACAAACCATGAAACAGATGTTCCGTTCCCTGCCGCTGCTGCATTCCGAGCCGTCGCCGAAAAAAGCGGCTGCGGCGACGCCATTGCCGAGTGATAAAAAGCAGCCCGCTGCCACCTCCGACCCCTACAGCGC
>WFMN01000269.1 GCA_015489095.1 Mariprofundaceae bacterium
ACAGGGCTATGTCTTCTACACCCTCCCCGGCATCGGCGATGCGGGGCTCACCTTCACCTTCGGGAAGTTCAACGCCCCGATCGGCTGGGAACTGCTGGATGCACCCGATATGTACCAGTTCTCGCACGCGCTGGTGTTCAACAACGGGCTGCCGACCAACCTGACCGGCGCATCGCTCTCCGGCAAAGTCGGCATGATCGACGCAGTGATCTACTACAGCAACAAGGTGGACAGCAACGGCGTCACCACCACCGGCATCCGCGCTGGCGGCGGCCGCGTGGGCATCACCCCGATGGAGGGCGTCAACCTCGGCGTCTCCTATATCAGCCAAGGTAACCCGGGGCTGACCGCCACCAAGACGCTCGATATCGATTTCACCTACGATGCCATCGACAATCTGGTGATCGGTGCCGAATACAATCAGGTGAAAACAGCAGCAACGGCAACTACCACAACCAAGTCCGGCGGCTACTTCCTCACCGCCCATTACGATTTCACCGACATGCTTGGCGCCACCTACCGTTTTGGCACTTGGGATAACGACACCAATGCCGCCGGCAAGGTAACCTCCAACACCGTGGCCATCACCACCACACTGGGCGAAGGCTTCGGCGCACTGGGTGAGTATCGCACCATCAATAACACCACGGCTGCAGCAACCGGCGAAGGCTTTGCCGCCAATTTCAACACCAAGGCCTACGCCTTCGAAATGACCTACAGCTTCTAAAAGGAGATTCCAGATGAAACAGATCACAGCGATCATCAAGCCGTTCAAACTCGATGAAGTCAAAGAGGCTCTGGGCAAACTCGACATCAGCGGCATGACGGTCACCGAGGTGCGCGGCCACGGCCGTCAGAAGGGACACAGCGAGCTCTATCGCGGTGCCGAGTACCAAGTGGACTTTGTGCCGAAAGCGACCCTCACCATCGTCGTGACCGAAGAGCAGGTTGATGAGGCGGTCGCCGCCATCATCGAAGCCGCGCGCACCGGCAAGGTGGGCGACGGCAAGATCTTTGTCACCCCCGTGGAACGGATCGTCCGCATCCGAACCGGCGAAACCGACGCCGACGCACTGTAAAAAAGGAGTATCGAATGATTAAGCAACGAAATCGTAGCGCATTGGCTCTGCTGCCAATGTTGTTGACACCCACCTTGGCGTTGGCCGACGACGCCCCCAAACTCAATGCCGGTGATACCGCCTGGATGATCACCGCCACCGCGCTGGTGCTGCTGATGACCCTGCCCGGTCTGGCGCTCTTCTACGGCGGCATGGTGCGCAAGAAGAATGTGCTGTCGATCTGCATGCAGGCGATCGCCATCGCCTCGCTGATGAGCGTGCTGTGGGTAGTGTGCGGCTATTCGCTCGCCTTTGCCGACGGCTCCGCCTTCATCGGGGGCTTGAGCAAGGCATTTTTCGCCGGTGTGGGCTACGACACCCTCTCCGGCACCATCCCGGAGAGCGTCTTCGCCACCTTCCAGATGACCTTTGCCATCATCACGCCGGTGCTGATCATCGGCGCCTTCGCCGAGCGGATGAAGTTCGCGGCGGTGATGCTGTTCACCGCCATCTGGGTGCTGGCGGTCTATGCGCCGATCTGCCACTGGGTATGGGGCGGCGGCTTCCTCGGCGATCTCGGCACGCTCGATTTCGCCGGTGGCACCGTGGTACACATCAACGCCGGTGTCGCGGGATTGGTCTGCGCACTGGTGCTCGGCAAGCGGGTAGGCTTTCCGCGTGAGCCGATGCTGCCGCACAACCTGACCCTGACCCTGATCGGCACCGGCCTGCTATGGGTGGGTTGGTTCGGCTTCAACGCCGGTTCGGAGCTGGCCGCCGACGGCACCGCCGGCATGGCGTTGCTGGTCACCCAAGTGGCGACCGCGATGGCGGTGCTGGCGTGGTCGGCGGCGGAGTGGATGCGCTTCGGCAAACCCAGCCTGCTCGGCGCCTGCTCCGGTGCGGTTGCGGGTCTGGTGGCCATCACCCCCGCCTCCGGCTTTGTCGGCCCCATCGGCGCGCTGGCGATCGGACTCGCGGCGGGTGTGGTCTGTTTCTGGGCGGTCTCCAGCCTGAAGAAGGCGCTGGGCTACGACGATTCACTGGACGCCTTCGGCGTGCACGCCGTCGGCGGCATCGTCGGCGCGCTGCTGACCGGTGTCTTTGTCTCCTCCTCGTTCGGTGGCGCGGGCTTTGCCGATGGCATGGGCACCATCTCGCAGGTGGTGGTACAGGCGGAAGCCGTTGGGGCGACCATCATCTACGATGTCATCGTCACCTTCGTGATCCTCAAGGTAATCGATGCCTTGATCGGCCTGCGCGTGGCCGAGGATGACGAGCGTGAAGGGCTCGATATCACCCAGCACGGCGAGCAGCTGTACGAGTAGGCGAGGAGATCGGCCGCGAAGCTGCCGCGGGGAAGTTGCCCCGTAGCTTCGCGGCCGATGGCAAAATGCTTGCGGATTGGATCGGACGAAGGCAAAGTACCTGCCCTGTGTGAATCAACATGGAGGGGAAATCGGTGAACAACGCAGGATTTGATGTCTTTTTTCTGACCATGGGGGCGGCGATGGTGCTGGCGATGCACGCCGGCTTCGCCTTTCTCGAAGCGGGCACGGTGCGCCGCAAGAACCAAGTCAACGCGCTGGTGCGGGTGATCAGTGATTTCGGATTTTCCACCGTGGCCTACTTCTTTGTCGGCTTTTCGGTCGCCTACGGCATCAACTTTTTCGCCCCGGTGCCGGAGCTGCGCAACATCGGCGCGGTATCGAACGGCTACGAGCTAGTGCACTTCTTCTTTCTGCTCACCTTCGCCGCCGCCATCCCGGCCATCATCTCCGGTGGCATCACCGAGCGGGTCAGGTTCTGGCCCAATGCGTTGGCAACGGTGGTGTTGGTGGCGTTGGTTTACCCCTTTTACGAGGGGTTGATCTGGGGCGGCAATTTGGGGTTCCAGGATTGGCTGCAATCGTCGTTCGGCGCGCCGTTCCACGATTTCGCCGGCTCGGTGGTGGTGCATGCGATGGGGGGCTTTCTGGCCTTGGGCGCGGTGATCATGCTGGGGGCGCGCAAGGGGCGCTACGGCCATGATGGGCGTGTGGTTGCGATCCTGCCATCGAATATCCCCTATCTGGCGCTGGGGTCGTGGATCCTCTGCGTCGGTTGGTTCGGGTTCAATGTGATGAGCGCCGGCAAGGTGGGCGACGCCTCGGGGCTGGTGGCGATCAACTCGCTACTGGCGATGGTCGGTGGATTGCTGGCGGCGCTGGTGGCAGGTAAGAACGACCCCGGCTTTGTCCACAACGGCGCGCTGGCGGGGTTGGTGGCGGTCTGTGCCGGTTCCGACTTGGTGCACCCGATCGGCGCGCTGCTGATCGGCGCGGTGGCCGGTGCCGGGTTTGTTTTCGGCTTTGCGTTTGTGCAACTGCGGCTGAAGCTCGACGATGTGCTCGGCGTGATCCCGCTGCATGGCGCGTGCGGCGCGTGGGGCGGAATCGCCGCCGGCATCTTCGGTCTGCGCGGTTTTGGTGGCGCGGGTGGGGTTACCTTCCTCAGCCAGTTGGTCGGCACCCTGACGGGGGTGGCGATCGCGGTGGTGGCGGGCTTGGTTGTTTATGGCGCCATCAAGGCCACCATCGGCCTCCGCCTTGATGAGCGCGGGGAGTTCGAAGGCGCCGACTTGGCGATCCACAACATCAGTGCCTACCCCGAACAAGATATGGCGAGTCATTGATGACGACTTCGCAAAAAGTCGTCATCGCGGCCACGGACAGGTTCGGGGAAAGGATTCCCCTCCTACAGGCTGTAGGAGCGGTTTCCAACCGCGAATTGCCACGGACGGAATTTTTGCGATGGGATCATTGATTCGCCGTTGTTATTGATAAAAACTTTTAAGGAGAAAACAGTACATGAGTGATGCAATCAAGAAGGTCTTCGACCTGATCAAAGAGAACGAATGCGAGTTCGTCGATGTCCGTTTCACCGACACCCGCGGCAAGTGGCAGCATGTCACCTTCCCCATCCACGAGCTGTCGGAAGATACCTTTGAGGAGGGGTTTGCCTTTGACGGCTCCTCCATCGCCGGCTGGTGCGACATCAACAATTCGGATATGTCGCTGATCCCCGACCCGGAGAGCGCCCGTATCGACCCCTTCTTCGAGGCGAGCACGCTGGTGCTGGTTTCGCAGGTGATCGACCCGCTGACCGGGCAGGACTACAACCGCTGCCCGCGCCAAGTGGCACAGCGCGCACTGAAGTATATCCGCTCCGCCGGCATCGCCGACACCGTCTATTTCGGCCCCGAGCTGGAGTTCTTCATCTTTGACGGCATGCGCTACAGCAACGAGATGGGAAGCTGCAGCTACGAGATCGCCTCCGAAGAGGCGGCGTGGAACTCCAACGCCACCTTCGAGGGCGGCAACACCGGCCACCGCCCCAAGGTGAAGGGGGGCTACTTCCCGGTACCGCCGGTCGATTCGCTGCATGAAATCCGCAACGATATGTCGCTGGTGATGACCGACCTCGGCATCCACATGGAGTGTCACCACCACGAGGTGGCGACCGCGGGGCAATGCGAGCTGGCGATGAAGTTCGGCGAGCTGATCGACATCGCCGACCGCGCCCAGTGGTACAAGTATGTGGTGCACAATGTGGCCGACGCCCACGGCAAAACCGCCACCTTCATGCCCAAGCCGATCTTCAACGACAACGGCACGGCGATGCATGTCCACCAGTCGATCTGGAAGGATGGCAACAACCTGTTTGCCGGTGACAAATACGCCAACCTGTCGCAGGAGGCGCTGTGGTATATCGGCGGCATCATCAAGCATGCGCGGGCGCTCAACGCCTTCACCAACGCCTCCACCAACTCCTACAAGCGGTTGGTGCCCGGCTTCGAGGCGCCGGTGAAACTGGCCTACTCCAACCGCAACCGTTCGGCGTCGATCCGTATTCCGGCGACCAACGCCCCGCAAGCGCGCCGCATTGAGGTGCGTTTCCCCGACTCCTCTGGCAACCCCTACCTCACCTTCACCGCGATGTTGATGGCGGGCTTGGACGGCATCGCCAACAAGATCGACCCCGGCGAGGCGGCGGACAAGAACCTCTACGACCTGCCACCGGAAGAGGACGCCAAGATCCCAACCATCTGCTCCAGCCTCGAGCAGGCGCTGGAATCACTGGATGCCGACCGCGACTTCCTCAAGGTGGGTCGTGTGATGGATGACGATATGATCGACGCCTACATCGAACTGAAGATGGAAGAGGTCAACGCCCTACGCATGCGTCCGCATCCCATCGAGATGGAGATGTACTACTCGGTATAGCCAGATCACAGGCGATACTGGTTGTACATCAAGGGGCTGCCACTCGGCAGCCCTTTTTGTTTGTGTTTTACCACAGAGCCACGGAGGTGTAGGAGGGGTCTCCGATCCCGAATGGCGGATGCTGGTTCGCGGTTTGGAAACCGCTCCTACGGTGGATTATGCTCACCACAGAGGCACGGAGGGCACAGAGGGAAGAAGGAGGTCGTCCGGCCTACGCCGGCATGACATACTTCCCTTTGTGCCTTTGCGTCTTCGTGGTTCATTATTTTCACCGCGGAGACGCGGAGAACAGATACTGTAGGAGGGGTCTCCGACCCCGAACGGCGGGTGCAGATTCGCGGTTTGGAAACCGCTCCTACGAATTATGCTCACCACAGAGACACGGAGGGCACAGAGGGAAGAAGGAGGCCGTCCGGCCTACGCCGGCATGACATACTTCCCTTTGTGCCTTTGTGTCTTCGTGGTTCATTATTTTTCACCGCGGAGGCGCGGAGAACAGATACTGTAGGAGGGGTCTCCGACCCCGAATGGCGGGTGCAGATTCGCGGTTTGGAAACCGCTCCTACGAATTATGCTCACCACAGAGGCACGGAGGGCACAGAGGGAAAAAAGGAGGTCGTCCGGCCTGCGCTGGCATGACATTTTCCTTTGTCTCTTTGTGCCTTCGTGGTTCATTATTTTCACCGCAGAGACGCGGAGACGCGGAGAAAAGTGAAAGGATGCGCACTGTTGTGCGGGTCGGTATCTGGTGCGATCGTGGTGTTGATGGCGTCGGTATGATTGCCCGACATCCCTCTGCGCCTCCGCGGTAAACCGTCATTCCGGGCTTGACCCGGAATCCATCCGCTTGGCTTACC
>WFMN01000270.1 GCA_015489095.1 Mariprofundaceae bacterium
AGATAAGCCCCTTTTTTCCTGTTAGCATTGCCATGCAGCCTCCACGCGAAAGTTGATATGGCGCAAGGATAGCGCCATCGCAACCGAAAAGTCACCCAACATGGTGAACGAAGGGGTCAGACGACTTTGAAACAGTCGTCCCGGGCTTGACGCGGGATCCACCGCCGCAGCGCCGGTTCTGTAGGAGGGGTCTCCAGACCCCGAACCTGTGGATCTCCGGTTTCCGAGCGGATGGCGGCGGTCATTCGCGGTTTGGAAACCGCTCCTGCGGGGGCTCCCCTGTCATCGCGGCCATGGACGGACTTTTTGCAATCTGCGCGATCTATCTTGGGTGGATGGCAATAAAAAAGGGCGCCGCGGCGCCCTTGGTCAGCTGTTGTGCGAACCGGGAGCTAGGCGACAACGCGCACGGTGGTGCGCCCCGCCTTCTTGAAGAACTCCACGCTGCCGTCAACCAATGCGAACAGGGTGTAATCCTTGCCGCAGCCGACATTCTCACCGGGGCGGATCTTGGTTCCGCGCTGGCGTACCAGAATGTTGCCGGCCACTACGGCCTCGCCGCCATACTTCTTCACGCCGAGGCGCTTGGACTCGGAATCGCGACCGTTGCGGGAGGACCCGCCTGCCTTTTTATGTGCCATGCTCTCCTCCTGTTTAGCTGTTGATGCCGGTGATGGCGATCGTGGTGTAGTTCTGGCGATGCCCCTTGGTCAGGCGGTAGTTTTTACGCCGCCGGCGCTTGAAGATGACGATCTTCTTGCCGCGGCCATGCTCGGTGATCTTGGCGGTCACCGACGCCTTGGCCGCATCTTCGCCGACCATCAGATCCGCGCCGGAGCCGACCCCCAGCACATCGTCAATGGTGATCTCATCGCCAACGGCGCCGTCGATGGTCGCCACGCGGAGTTGGTCACCCTCCTGTACGCGGTACTGCTTACCGCCACTACGAATAATTGCGTACATCACTATCTACCTCTTTTAGGCCGCCGCGGCCGCGGGCTTCTTGCCATAACGCTTGTAAAAGCGCTCCACACGCCCCTCGGTATCGACGATTTTCTGTTTGCCGGTGTAAAACGGGTGGCAGTTCGAGCAGATTTCCACCTGCATATCCCCCTTGGTCGAGCGGGTCTCAAAGACATTGCCGCACGAACAGGAGACCTTGGAAACTTTGTATTCAGGATGGATTCCGGGTTTCATGATTCTCTACTTATCTCCAGCTCCACCGCAATTTTTCGTCACGATGGAAAAATTAAAAGGGCGCGATTTCTAGCGCCTTGACCGCAAAATGCAAGCTGTTCAGCAAGCCGTTCGGCGCGCGGCTGAACAGGGTCTAGACATGAGTGCGTTCGCCCTGCTCCTGCGCATTCTTGCAATCGATGCAGAGGGTCGTGACCGGCCGCGCCTCCAGCCGCTTGGGACGGATATCGCCGCCACAGGCCTCGCAGATGCCGTATTCATGGTTCTCGATGCGCTCCAGCGCCTGATCGATCTTCTTGATCAGCTTGCGTTCGCGATCCTTGATGCGCAACTCGAAGCTGCGGTCGGTCTCCATGGTGGCCTGATCGGTGGGGTCGGGAAACGCGGTCAGCTCCTGCTCGTGCAGTTGGTGCATGTTCTCGCTTTGGCCGGCGGCAAGCTGCTCGCGCCACTCGCGCAACTGCTTGTCAAAGCGGGCTAATTCCTGTTCAGTAAGTGCCATTGGTTGCAACTCCTGTTTTTTTGAGGGCGGCGAATGATAGGGTGGGGCGGATGGATTGCAACGCTTGCAACCCCTACCGGCGCCGGCGAGCATCCCTGCGCATTCCGACCGTGAACCGACAAGGAGTATCCCCATGCCCAACGAATGGATGCAGACCGCTTGGCTTACGATTCCGTTGACCCGCTGGTTGGCCGCGGTGGTGGCGCTGTTCCTCACCGTGGTGGCGCAGCGGTACTTGGTCACCCTGTTTCACCGGGTGGCGCAGCGGATGGCCGATCGCACCGCCACCCCGATCGACAACATGCTGCTGGAGGCGGCGGAGAAACCGGCCGGCTGGTTGGTGCTGGTGATCGGCTTGATGGTGACCCTGCATCTGCTGGCGGTCGATGCCGACCGCTTTCCGCTGATCGCGCCGCTGTTTCAGCTCGGGCGGGCGGCTACCGTGGTGATCGGCGGCTGGTTCGTCTGGCGATTGATCGGAGCGATGGCCTCCTACCTTCGCGCCCGAGCCCGAGAGACGGAGTCGCCGCTCGACGATCAGCTCATCCCCTTTATCGCCAAAACCTTGCGGTTGCTATTGATCATCACCGGGCTGCTGATGGTGGCGCAAAACCTCGGCTATTCGGTTTCGGGGCTGATCGCATCCTTGGGGATCGGCGGCATCGCGGTGGCGATGGCGGCCAAGGATACCCTAGCCAATGTGTTCGGCTCCATCATGATCCTGATCGATCGCCCCTTCACCGTCGGCGACTGGATCAAAACCTCCGCCTTCGAGGGGGTGGTGGAGGAGGTGGGGTTTCGCTCCACCCGTATCCGTACCTTCGGCAAAACGGTGGTCAATGTTCCCAACTCGCGGCTGGCCAACATGGTGATCGACAACATCGACGCCCGCCCCAAGCGGCGCGTCAAGATGCGCATCGGCGTTACCTACGATACCTCCACCGACCAGATGGAGCGGGCGATCGCCGGTATCGAGGAGATCCTGCGCAACCATCCCGGCGTTGATCAGGAGTATTCGCTGGTGAAGTTCGACAACTTCGATGATTCCGCGTTGTCGATCTTCCTCTACTACTTCAGCGCCTCCACGGTGTGGGAGGAGTACCTGCAGGTGCGCCAAGAGGTCAACCTGCGGATCATGCAGCTACTGGAATCGCTGGGGATCGCCTTCGCCTTCCCGTCGCGCACGGTCTATCTGCAGCACGGCGACGGCTGATCTAGCGCATCGCAACAAGTCCGTCCGTGGCAATTCGCGGTTGGAAACCGCTCCTGCGGCCAGCAGAAGGGGAATCCTTTCCCCGAACCCGTGCTACTTCATCCCCGCCAGCTTGGTGGCTGCCTCCGCCTTGCGCCCCTTGGAGTAGATCGGCCGGCTGGCGACATCGGGCAGGCTCAGCACCTTATTCAGATAGATGGCGGCCCTCTTTTTGTCGCCCTGATCGAGCCAGTAGTCGCCCATGAAGTAGTTGGCGTCCATGTCGTTGGGCGCGATGGCCAGCCCCTGCTTGAGATAGTCGAGCGCCTTGTCGTCGTCGCCGAAGCCGATCGGCCATCCCGGCACCATGTAATAGAAGCTGCCCAGCGTGGTGTAGGCGGCGCCATGCATCGCGCGACCGTCGATCTTCACCGCCTTTTCCAGCAGTTTTTTGGCATCCTTCATGATGCCGAGGGCGCTTAGGCCCCCGGTCGCCCCGGCCAAGCTGGCGCGGATAATCCCTTCCCAGATCAGTGGCTCCGCCCGCTTCGGATGCGCCTTGACCACGGCATGGGCGTCGTCGGCCAGCTTGGCGAAGGCCTCCTCCCGTTGTGATTTCGAGGTTTGGTAGTTGATCTGCGCCCACTGCCGCTGCAACTGGGCGATCTGGGTATCGAGCGTGCTCTGCTCGTCCGCATGGGCCGCCGCGCTCACTCCCAGCAGCAGCCAGCACAACGCGATCGCAAAACGCATCATTCGCATGGTTCTCCTCCCTTAGTAGTGGTATGCGATGTTGAGGGTGAAGCCGTTGACATCCAGTCCGGCGAAGTTGGTGGTGAGGGTGGCGGCGTTGGCCTTGGTGGCGTAGCGCACCCACTCGCCGGCCAGTGAGAAATCGCGATCTAGGCGATACTCACCGCCGAAACCGAAGGAGAAGGCGCTGCCGGTTTTGCTCTTCTTAACGGTGGCGGTCTGGTAACTGGTCTTCAGGTTGGTCATGCCGAGCAGGGCGTAGCCGCGGAACTCCCGCGTCAGATCGAGGTTCATCTTGAGAAAGCCGGAGAGGAAGTAGTCCACCTTGGCCTTGGCCGCCCGTGACGAGGTGCCCACCCTAAACTCCGCGCCGAGGAAGCGGTTGAAGTCGGTAAAATTATAGCCCAACCGCAGAAAGCCGCCAAGCCCCGATTTCTTGTTGGCGCCGGTATCCATCTCGATCGCGCCTAGGCCGATCCCGATGTAGGGCGCCTGGGCAAACGCCGGCGCGCTCAAACTCATCACTGCGAGAGCCGCAGCCCCCATGATCCATCTCTTCATCTAGGTTTCTCCTTACGGTTGTTAGATTTGACGACTTCGCAAGAAGTCATCATTGCGGCCACGGATGGCCTTTTAGACCTACTCGCGGCGGGCGAACTTCGCGGCGATCCGGTTCTGTTTCGCCAGCGCGATATCCACTAGGCGGGGAAGGATAACATTGATGCGGACGAAAAGCGATTCCGGAAAGCCGATGTAGGTATCCTTGTGGTCATCGTCGATGGCGTCGATAATCCGTGCCACCACCCGTTCCGGTGGATCCATGTTCATGCCGGTCGCCGCGCCCATGCGCATCACGGCGTCGTCGTTCATCGGCGTCTTCACCGCGCGCGGCGCGACATAGGTCACCCGCACGCCGGTATCGGCCAGCTCCCGACGCAACGCCTCCGAGAAGCCACGGAGGCCGAACTTGCTGGCCGAGTAGGCGGTGAACCACGCGAAGCCGATCGAGCCGAAGACCGACCCCACATTGACGATGCGGCCGCTTTTCTGGGCGATCATCCCCGGCAGCACCGCGCGGGTGAGCAGCATCGGCGCCAGCAGGTTGACATGCATCAGCCGCTCGATCGCCTCGGGCGTTTCGGCCTCGAAATTGCGGAAGCTGTTGAGCCCGGCCAGGTTGATGAGCAGATCCACGCCGCCCATGTGGGCAAGCGCCGCATCCACGGCCTGTTTGCAGCCGTCGGCGGTGGAGAGGTCGGCGGCCACGGCGTGCGCCTGCGCCAACCCCTGTGCCACCGCCGTTACCGCCTCGCCATTGCGATCGATCAACACCAAGCGCGCACCCCGCTTGGCGAGCGCGGTCGCGAGCGCGCTGCCAATGCCGCCCGCCGATCCGGTTAATATCAGTCGTTTATCGCGAATCTGCATCCGATACACCCCATGAAAAATAGAGATTTTCTGCTGTCCATGCCGGCAATCGTACCACGCTGCAACATGAACGGATGATGAAAATTGCACTAGACAATCTTCATGTTCGGCACTAGGTTTTCGCCCCTATGAAAGAAATTATTATTGCTCCATCCATCCTTTCGGCGGACTTCGCCGACCTAGGAAACGAGATCCGCGCCATCGACGAGGGCGGTTGCGATTGGGTGCATGTCGATGTCATGGACGGCCGCTTCGTGCCGCCGATCACCATCGGTGACAACATCGTCAAGGCGATCCGTCCGCACACCAACAAGCCGTTGGATGTCCACCTGATGATTGTCGAGCCCGATCGGCAACTGGATGCCTTTGCCGCCGCCGGCGCCGACATCATCACTGTGCATCAGGAGGCGTGCGTCCATCTGGAGCGCACCCTGCAGTACATCCGTGGTCTAGGGAAAAAGGCGGGGGTGAGCCTCAATCCGGCGACGCCGGTTTCCACCATCGCCCATGTGCTGCACTGCGTCGATCTCGTGCTGTTGATGAGCGTCAATCCCGGCTACGGCGGTCAGAAGTATATCCATGCCGTAACAGAGAAGATCGCGCAGGCGCGCGCGATGCTCGACGGTGCGGGCAGCCGGGCGTGGCTGGAGGTCGATGGCGGCGTCAATGTTGACACCATCGCCGAGGTCTCCGCCGCTGGCTGCAATGCGATGGTCGCGGGCTCCGCTGTCTATAACAAGCCGGATTATGCGGCGGCGATCGCCGAGCTGCGCGGTCTGGCGCAGGCGGCCTGATCGCAGCATATTTTCAACGACCTGACTACTTAAACATTTGGAGAGGTTTGGTATGAGTCTCAGCAACAACTTGGTGTATCTATGGCGAACGGTGAGGGGTGTCGTGCTCTGCGTGCTGACGGTTGCGGTGGCGGCAGTCGTGGTGCCGGGGATGGCGGTGGCGGACGATGTCAGCAATGCGCAGCAGCCCATCGAGTTCCCGCACGCGCGTCACGCAGGCAAGTTCAAAATCAACTGCATGTATTGCCACACCTACGCGCGGCGTAGCGCGGTTTCCGGCATTCCGCCGGTCGCCAAGTGTATCGGCTGCCACTCCCACCTCCCCTCGGTGCGCAATAAGCCGCGCATCAAGAAGCTCTTCTCGTACTGGGAGAAGAAGCAGCCGATTCCGTGGCTCAAGGTGCATGACATGCCCGATTTTGTTCACTTTACCCACAAGCGCCATATCCAGCGCTTTATCTTCCAAGATGGTCGTCCGACCCAGCAGGTGTGCGGCATGTGCCACGGCGATGTGAAAACCTTTACCGTGGGTCGCAAGGTGCGGGCGATGACCATGGGCTGGTGCCTGAGTTGTCACAAGCAGTTTCAGGG
>WFMN01000271.1 GCA_015489095.1 Mariprofundaceae bacterium
GGTGCCGCCGCTGGCGATGCGGCGGATCACCAGCTCTTGCCCCTGTTCGCCGGGCTCCTTGGTCAGTTGCGCGTAGCTGATGGCCACCACCTGATGGAACGGCTGGCGCGGAAAGTCGTTGCGCCCATCGGTTTTTTCGAGAAAATAATGGCTTAGCGCCTCTCTCGCCGCCGCATCGTCCAGTTCGGGCTGGTTGAGCAGCCGCCTGCTGGCCGCGGCGTCGGGGATGGTTTCGATATCGAAGACAAAACATTCGTTGGGGGTCATGATGGAGCCTCCTTGCTGGGGATGATCGACCGCTCGCCGAGCAGCCAAGCGCAACCGAAAAAGAGGATGAGGCCGGTGGCGATGGTCGCCGCCAGCCATGCGCATTGCAGCAGGGTGGTGTTGGGGAAGGCGACCACGCGCGGGGCGCCCCACAAAAAGAGCCCCATCGGCAGGCAGCTTACGAGCGCCTTGGCGATGCGGATGCGCACCCCATCGACCAGCAGCGCGCCGTAGCGGCGGGAGACCCGACGCAGCAGCAGCACCACATTGACCATCGCCGCCAGCGAGGTGGCGAGCGCCAGCCCCACCCATTGCCACACCTGCATCAGCAGGATGGCCAGCACCACATTGACCGCCACGCCGACCATGGCGTAGCGCATCGGCGCCTTGGCGTCTTGGTCGGCAAAGCAGGCGGCACCGAGGATTTTGGCCCAGCAGAAGGGGATCAGGCCGATGGCGTAGGCCTGTAGGGTGTGGGCGGTGGCGATGGCGTCGAAGTGACCGAAACGGCCGTGGGCAAAGAGGGTGACGATGATCGGTTGTGCCAGCAGCAGCAGGCCGACGGTGGCGGGCAGGGCGATCCAGGTGAGCCAGCCCAGCCCCTGTTGCAGCTGGGTTCTGGCGGCATCGGCCTCTCCCTTGGCCAGCAGCGAGGAGAGCGCGGGCAGCAGTGCCGCCCCCATCGCGATGCCGAACAGCGCCAGCGGTAGTTGGACGATGCGGTCGGCGTAGTAGAGGTAGGAGACGGCGCCGGCGGCGAGCAGGGTGGCCAGAATGGTGCCGATCAGGATGTTGAGCTGCACGGCGGCAACCCCCATCAGGGCGGGGAAGAAGAGGCGCAGGGTCTGGCGGATGGCGGGCTGTTTCCACTGTAGGGAGAGGCGGGGGCGCCAGCCGATGCGCCGGAGCGCGGGGAGTTGGATGGCCAGTTGCAACACCCCTCCGGCCAGCACGCCGAAGGCGAGCGCCAGCGCCGGGTTGGCCATCGATGGCGCCAGTATTAGTGCTGCGAAGATGATGGCCAGATTGAGCAGCGCCGGGCTGGCGGCGGCGACGGCAAAGCGGCGGTAGCCGTTGAGCACCGCCCAGCCCATCGCGGCCAGCGAGATCAGCGCCAGGTAGGGGAACATCCATCGCGCTAGGAGTAGCGCCTGTTGCCAGCGGTCGGGCTCGTCGTGAAAGCCGGGGGCGAACAGCAGCAGCAGCCACGGCATCAGTACCACGCCGAGGGCGGAGAGGAGCAGCAGCAGTAGCAAGAGCAGGGTGGCAAGCGCGTCGAGAAAGCGGTGCGCCTCGGCCTCGCCCTGTTCGCGCTGCTGGGAGAGTACCGGAATCAGCGCGACGGTGAGGGTTCCCTCCGCCAGCATGCGGCGGAAGAAGTTGGGCAGCTTGAAGGCGACGAAGAAGGCATCGGCCATCGCCCCCGCGCCCAGCACGCGCGCCAGCAGGATGTCGCGGACAAAGCCGAACAGGCGCGAGAGCATGGTCCAACCGGCGACGGTGAAGGTGTTGGCGAGGATACTCTTGTTGGCGGCTGGTGCGTTGATTGACTTTTCCTTGTGGCTAGAGACAATGCGCGCCCCTTTTTGCGGCCGGTCGCGCTCGATGTTGAACGCAACAGTGCAGCGAAGGGATCGATATTTCAACCCGAGGGGGTGATTTTTTGCCAGGCATCAACATTGAGCATGAGGACGACTTCGAGTTCGCCCTCAAGCGGTTTCGCAAGCAGGCCGAGCGTGCTGGTGTGATCAGCGAGTGCCGCCGTCGCGAGGCGTATGAGAAGCCGTCGATCAAGGCCAAACGCAAGGCGATCGCGGCGCAGAAGCGGCTGCGCAAGCGGCTGCGTCGGATGCGCATGCGCGACTCCCGGGATTACTAGGTTTTCGTGACTTAGCGTGAAAAAGCCGGGCCTTGTGTCCGGCTTTTTTGTTTTGTTCAACAAGGAGATAGAACTATGCTGCAACAGATCGCCGAGGCGATGAAACAGGCGATGAAGGCCAAGGATAAGGCGCGCCTTTCCGCGATCCGCATGTTTCGCGCCGCGCTGAAAGAGCAAGAGATCGCGCAGGGGAAGCCGCTGGATGATGCCGCGATCGTTCAGGTGGCCGCCCGCATGGTCAAGCAGCGCAAGGATGCGGCGGCGCAGTACGCCGACGCCGGGCGGAACGACCTAGCGGAGAAGGAGCTGTTTGAGGCCGAGGTGGTCGGCCAGTGGCTGCCGCGGCAGCTGTCGGCGGCGGAGATTGCGGATGCGGTGGCCGAGGCGTGTCGCGCGCTGTCGGCCTCGTCGATGCGCGACATGGGCAAGGTGATGGGGTGGCTGCAGAAGCGGTTGGCGGGCCGTGCCGATATGGCGCAGGTGTCGGCTGCGGTGAAACAGCGGTTGGGAAGCTGACCCGGAGTCTGACCGCTGGCCTATTTCGACGACGCCTTTATCGAGGCGGTGCTGCAACGCACCGATCTGGTGTCGTTGATCTCGCGCCATGTGCAGCTCAAGCGCAGTGGCAGCAATTTCATGGGGTTGTGTCCGTTTCACAACGAAAAAACCCCCTCCTTTTCGGTCTCCGCCGATAAGCAGCTCTACTACTGTTTCGGTTGCGGCAAGGGGGGCAACGCCTTCCGGTTTGCCATGGATTACGATGGCTACACCTTTCCCGAAGCGGTGGAATACCTTGCCGGTCTGGCCGGATTGGCGCTGCCGGAAAGCACAGGGAAACCGGAGGAGCGCGAGCGGCGGCAGCGCGCGCTTGGGGTGCTGCAACAGGCGGCGGATCTGTTTGCCTCCGCCCTGCGCGACCATCCGCAGGCGATGGATTATGTCGTGCGGCGTGGGCTGCCGCCGGCGGTGATTGCACGCTACGGCGTGGGCTATGCCCCGCCCGGTTACGGGTTTCTCACCCGGAAGCTCGGCAACAGCGGCGCGATGCAGCGGCAGTTGGTGGATGTCGGGCTGATCAGCGATGCCGCGCACGGCGGCGGCGACCGTTTTCGCGATCGGATCATCTTTCCCATCCGCGATCGGCGCGGGCAGGTGGTCGGTTTCGGCGGCCGGGTGCTGGGCGACGGGGAACCGAAGTATCTGAACACGGCGGAGACGGCGCTGTTTCATAAATCCTCCCTCCTTTACGGCTATGCCGAACATCGCGAGTCGATCCGCAAGCAGCGGCGGTTGATCGTGGTGGAGGGGTACATGGATGTGCTGGCGCTGGCGAGCCACGGGCTGCCGGAGGGGGTGGCGCCACTGGGAACCGCGATCACCGCGCAGCAGATCCGCGCCATCCTCCGGCTCTGTCAGGCGCCGCTGTTCTGTTTCGACGGGGACAACGCTGGGCGCAAAGCGGCGTGGCGGGCGCTGGAGCAGATGTTGCCGCTGTTGAGCGCCGAATACGCCCCGCAGTTTCTCTTTCTGCCCGAGGGTGAAGATCCCGACTCGCTGCTGCAGCGCGAGGGGAAGGAGGGGATGCTGGCGCGTATCCGCAGCGAGCCTCGCTCCGCGCTGGAGAGCTGGCTTGACGGGCTGAAGA
>WFMN01000272.1 GCA_015489095.1 Mariprofundaceae bacterium
CTACTGTGCGCTGTCCTTTGACCGCATCCAAGGCCACGCGTGCCTTGAATGCTTGGGTGTATTGTCGTCGTTTCATGATGCCTCCTTTTGGCGCGGAAGCATACCCAAATCTTGTCTTAACCACCTGTCCCATTTGTTGGAGACACTATAGCAGCAGCCGAGGCGTCGCCCTAAAACGCGTATTGCCCGATGAGATAGCCGAACTTGGCGCTATCCGCCCTGCCGCCATTGCGTTCGGCGACCGCGGCGCCGGGATGAAACAGACCATAGAAGCCGACAAGCTTCAATCCCCTGATCCCGGCTACCTGATAGGCCAACTTGATGTCTGTTTCGGTGCCAGCCTTGGTGCTGACATAGGTGGAAGCCCCGGCAAACAGTTTCCCTGTCCCCACCACATTCAGCCAATCGCCCGTCGCCTTATCCAGCGCAAAAAGGTGCACATCCGCCTTGAAGGTCAGTCCACGGACGGGGGAGGTTCGCAGCGACAGACGAAGATCGCGCATGTTCGCCCATGAAAAACGATCCATCTCCCCGTAATGGGCGTGGTTGGTATGGAAGGGAAAGACAAAATCTCTGTGGCTACCCGTCTTCGGCGCGGCATCCCCGGGGCTATAGTCATATTCGACACCCAGCCGCGTGTTCCATGCCGGTAGTGTGTACCCCGCTTTCACGGCATAGGCCGATGCCCGTTGCGCCACGCCGGTTGTCCAAGTGCCGCGCTGCCACACCAGCTCCGCCGTGCCATCAAGGCCGGCGCCAGTGCCGAACAGGCGAACACCAAAGGTGTTGATATTGCGACCAACCGTGGCCGCAGCCGCCTTGGAACCGTGCTTCCAGTTGATGATGTAGCTATCTATCCCCTCTCCCGGCAGCGGTGCATAGGTGGCGTAGACGCCGATCAGGCGGCGATCCTCCCAAGTCACCAACGACTGCCCGTGCGGCGCGGCCGACGAGGGGGTCATGTTGACGATATCCGCGGGATGAACAACAAAATGGTCGATGCTAAGTTTATCCAGCTTGACCGAAAATCGCAGGCCGTCAAAGGTGCGCGCCACATCCTTCCACCCCAAATGACCGAGCAGCCGTTGATCGCCATAGACCAGTTGCTGCCGTCCCAACTTGATCGCGAAATGGTCACGATCGTACCCTAGGTATGCTTGCAGCAGATCGGCCTGACTGAAGTTCTGCTTGTGCGGTGTCAATGTCTGATCGCTGTTCTTGATCGCAATGGCCTGCGGCTCCAGCACAACCGAAAAGCCGTTGCCGAAATCCCCGCTGCTCTTGATGTAGAGCCGAGAATCCACCTCCCACTTTTTATCATTCTTGGCCGAATTAAAGTCACCATTGGTGTATGACTGATACCGCTCGCGCAGATCGGCCGTAGTGTGCCACTCGGCAGCTTGCGTCACTGTGGCGGCAAAAAGCGTCGCCGCTACCGACAGCGACAGCATCGTGGTTCGATTTTTCATGGGATGATGACTTCGCAAAAAGTCATCATCGCGGCCACGGACGGCCGCGCAAACCGAGCGCTTGCGCAAGCAAGCGATTGGTTTGTAAGGGAAGTGAAAACCGCGTTTTTCGCTTCCCGTCAAGCAAAAAGTCCATGGACGGACTTTTTGTGATGTGCTCATGGGATCACCTTCCATTCGTTATTCGGTGGCGGCGCCGGCCTGGCGCAAATCGGCGAGAAACTGCTCCACCTGCGCATTGAGCATGGCGGTGTTCTCCTTCAGCCGTTCCGAACCGGCCAGCATCTCGCTGGCGGCCTTGCTGGTATCCTCCGATGCTGACGAGACATCCGCCACGCTGGTGGCCACCTCGTTGACCCGCGCACTGGCCTCCTGCACGCTGGCGGAGATCTCGTTGGCCGCGGTAGCCTGCTCATCCGCGGCCACATTGATCGATGCGGTGATCTCCCCCACCTGTGCGATAATATGGGAGATGTTCTCGATCGCCTTGGCGCTCTGCTCGCTTTCCGTCTGCAAACACTGAATCTGCTTGGCGATCTTTTCCGTCGCCTCCGCGGTCTGGCTGGCCAGATCCTTCACCTCTCCGGCCACCACCGCGAAACCGCGCCCCGCCTCTCCCGCCCGCGCCGCCTCAATCGAGGCGTTGAGCGCCAGC
>WFMN01000273.1 GCA_015489095.1 Mariprofundaceae bacterium
AGTTTCGCCATCTGCAACAGACGATCGCCGCCATGCGCGAATCACTCGAGCAGGCCGAGCTCGAGCAGCGCAAGCAGGTGGAGCGCGCCCACCTCGAGGCGCAGAAGGAGATTGCGCAACTCAAACAGACCATTACCGCGCTGCGCGACGCACTGGAGGCCGGCGAGGTGGCGATGCAGCAAGCGGTGGAGGAGGCGCGCCTGAAGGCACAGCAGGAGATCGTGCAGCTTAGGCAGACCATCGACCAGCAGCGGCAGGCGATGGATCAGATGCGGTTCGCTCACCTAGAGGCGCTAGAGGACGCCAAGGCGGCGGCCAACAAGATGCAGCAGCAGTTGCAGCAGGCACTGGTCGCGCAGCGCGAGCAGATGGAGCTGATGCGCGCCAACCACGAGGCGCGGTTGGAACAGATGCGGGTGCAGTTCCGCAACGACCGCGGGCAACTGGAGGCGACGATTCAACAACTGCGCCTGCAACTGGATGGGGGGAGATAGATGGCGAGAACCACCAACAAAACAAGCGTCACACGCACGCCGGCTAGGCGGCAGACACAAAAAGAGCGCCTGCGGCAGATGGAGGTGCTGCTCAAGATCTCCTCGCTGGTGTCGGCCAAGGAGTCGCTGGACGACATCCTAGAAACCCTGCTGCAGATCACCAATCAGGAGATCGGCGCCGAGCGCTCCTCGCTGTTCGTCCACGACGACCGCACCGGCGAGCTCTATTCACGGGTGGCGCAGGGCAACTACCGCCGTGAAATCCGCATCTTGGACACAACGGGCGTCGCCGGCCATGTCTTTCAAACCAACGAGGCGCTCATTGTCGATGACGCCTACAACAACGAGTTTTTCAACCCCGAAGTGGATCAGCAGACCAACTTTGAAACCCGCTCCATCCTCTGCGTGCCGGTGCGCGACGGCAGCGGCAATATCCTAGGGGTGGCGCAGGCGCTCAACAAGATCGACGGCCCCTTTACCGAAGAGGACAAACACTATCTGGAGCTGATGACCTCGCAGGCGGCGCTGGCGCTGAAAAACTCGCAATTTGTCGAACGGATGGAGACCACGCGCAAGCAGGAGATGGAGTTTCTCGACTTGGTGAGCAAGCTGACCAGCGAGATCGACATCGGCGTGCTGCTGCAGAAGGTGATGACCGAGGCGCGGCGGATGCTCAACGCCGAACGCTCCACCCTGTTCATGAACGACGAACAGACCAACGAGCTGTGGAGCGAAGTGGGCGAAGGGGAAAACAAGTCGGAGATCCGCTTCCCCAACCACCTCGGCATCGCCGGCGCGGTCTTCACCTCCGGCGAAAGCGTGAACATCCCCTACGCCTACGCCGATCTGCGTTTCAACCCCGCCTTTGACCGCCAGACCGGCTTTTTCACCCGCTCCATCCTCTGCGTGCCGGTGGCCAACAAACAGGGCAAGGTGATCGGCGTCACCCAGGTGCTGAACAAACGCGGCGGCCCCTTCACCGAAGAGGACGAATCCCGGCTGCGGGCCTTCACCGCCCAGATCGCCATCGGCCTAGAAAACGCCAGCATGTTCAGCAATATCCAGCGCATCAAGAACTACAACGAAAGCATGCTGGAGTCGATGTCCAACGGGGTGTTGACCATCGATGATGGCGGCGAGATCGTCACCTGCAACAGCGCCGCCCTCTCCATTTTGAAGATGGAGCACCCCGATGAGCTGATCGGCAAGCCCAGCCAGGAGATCTTCTCCGGCAGCAACGGCTGGGTGCAGAAGCGGATCGCCCGCGTGATGCAGACCCGCGAGCAGGAGATCGCGATGGATCACGAGATCTACTTCGGCGGCGAGGAGATCTCGGTCAACATGACCATCCTCGATCTGGTATCCCCCGACGACGAAGATGACCTCGGCACCATGGTGATGATCGAGGATATCAGCGGCGAGAAACGGGTGCGGGCAACGATGGCGCGCTACATGGATCCCGGCATCGCCGACCAGATGCTGGCCGGCGGCGAGGATATCATGGGGGGAGCGAGCAAGGTGGCCACGGTGCTCTTCTCCGACATCCGCGGCTTCACCACCCTGACCGAGGCGCTGGGACCGCAGGGAACGGTGTCGCTGCTCAACGAATACTTCACCATCATGGTCGATATCCTGCAATCGGAGGAGGGGATGCTCGATAAGTTCATCGGCGACGCGATGATGGCCGCCTTCGGCCTGCCGGTGGCGCACGATGACGACGAAGACCGCGCCGTGCGCACCGCCATCAAGATGATTCGCCAGCTCGACCGGTGGAATGCGGAGCGGGAACGCGCCAACCTGATCCCGATCCATATCGGCATCGGGCTCAACACCGACTCGGTGGTGTGCGGCAACATCGGCTCGCCCAAGCGGATGGACTACACCCTGATCGGCGACGGGGTCAACCTGGCCGCAAGGCTGGAGAGCGCCTGCAAGCAGTACGCGGCGCAGATCTTGGTCAGCGAGCACACCGTGGAGAAGCTGCGCGGCACCTACCGCCTGCGCGACATCGACTCGGTGATCGTCAAGGGCAAAACCGAGCCGGTGGTGATCTACGAGGTACTGGACTACCACAGCGATGCGAGCTTCCCCAACCTGATGGAGGTGGTCAACTACTTCCGCGAGGGGCGCAGGCACTACCTCGCCCGCCACTGGCAGAAGGCGATCGACCATTTCAACAAGGCGCTGTCGCTCAATCCCGCGGACAAGCTCTCCCAAATCTACATCGACCGCTGCCATCTGATGCAGGAGAACCCGCCGGCGGAAGATTGGGACGGGGTATGGGTGATGCAATCCAAATGAGACGATACGCCACGCTCTTCATCGCCGCGCTGCTGTTCTGCTGGTCGCCCGCGGCCGATGCCGCCTATGCGACGGATCGCCACCCGCCGGCGCTGAATACCGACACCGACATGCTGGCCGGCTTCTCCGCCCACGAGATCCGCGCCATGCGCGACGAGGCGCGCCGTGTCTATACCGATCGGCGCTGGCGGGCGGTGGCGGAGCGCTCCCGCCTCTACCGCTACCGCATCCTGCGCGTCCTGCAGCAGCGCTGGGCGCCGGCGGCGCTGCAGCTGATTCCGGTGGCGGAGTCGGGCTACAGCCCCTACGCCCTCTCCCCCGCGGGAGCCACCGGCCTGTGGCAGTTGATGCCCAGCACGGCGCGCGAGTGGGGCGCGGGCTCCCGCCACGGCGTCAACGGCCGCCGCCATGTGGTGATCAGCACCGAAACCGCCGTGCGCTACCTGCTGATGATGCACGACAGCTTCGATTCGTGGCCCTTGGCGATCGCCGGATACCACATGGGGCCCTACGGCCTCGCCAGACGGCTCAAGCAGCGGCCGTGGCGCCCCTCCCAAGGGGTCAACGCCATGCCGGTTCCGGCCACCACCCGCGCCTATGTGCGTACCGTGCTGGGGTTGATCAGCCTGTGGCAGGATGGGGAGTTGCGCTTCCCCGAGCCGGAGGTCACCTCGGAGGTGGTGCTGTCGCCACCGCTGGATCTAGACCAACTGGCGCGCTGGATCGGCGTGAAAAGCCGCGATATCTTCGCCATGAACCCGGGGCTGGATTACCGCAACTACTATGTCAACGAAATCCATCTGACGCTGCCGCTGAAACAGGCGATGCGGGCGGATCATCAGAGCCGCCGTTTTCGCCCCCGCATGTTGACCATCGCGGTGCAGAAGGGCGATTCGCTGTGGAGCATCGCCCAGCGCTGCGGCACCACGGTCGCCCACATCCGCCGCATGAACCCCTCCCTGGGCAAGTGGCTGCATACGGGGCAACAACTGCTGGTGCCGGCCAACGACTACCACCACGCCGTCGCTCGGCACAACCCACTGCTGAGGCGCCACAGCCGGCGCGTCCACTACCGGGTCAAGCGGGGCGACACCCTGTGGCAGATCGCCCGCCGTTACGGCTCCTCGGTTCGTGCCATCCGCCGCCTCAACCGCATGTCGAGCCGCTGGACCATCCGCCCCGGCGACTGGCTGTGGATCAAAGCCCGCCACCGCGTGGGACGCACATGACCCGCGCCGCGTGGCTGGTCGCCTGCCTGCTGCTGGCCGCTTGTTCGTCCAGCAATGCCCCCTCCAGCCCATCGCGCACGGCCACGGGGACGACGCCACAAGCCACTACCGCGGGCAAGCCGGCCGTTGGCGACCGGCTGATCTCCGCCAGCAGCGGCGACGCCAGCAACCTGATCCCGATGATCGCCGGCGACGCCGCCAGCCATGACATCGCCGACCAACTCTACCTGCCCCTGCTCAAATACGATGCCAACCTCGATCTGGTGGGGCAGTTGGCCGCATCGTGGCGGGTCTCCGACAACAACCTCGCCATCACCTTCCACCTCCGCCCCGGCCTGAAGTGGAGCGACGGCGAGCCCTTCACCAGCGCCGACTGCCTCTTCACCCTCAAGCTGATCCAAGATGACCACACCCAAAGCCCCTACAAATCGGACTACGCCCGCGTCACCAGCGCCGAGGCACCGGATCCGCTCACCTTCGTCGTCCACTACCGCCGCGCCTACTCGCCGGCGCTCACCTCGTGGGCGCAGTTGGCCATCCTGCCCAAACATATCTTCGCCGGCGTGGACATCATGCACACCGATCTCGCGCGCCACCCCAAGGCGACCATCGGCCCCTACCGCCTGAAGGCGTGGCAGCCGCAGCAGTCGATCACCCTGCGGCGCAACCCCGACTATTTCGATGGCAAGGTGTGGATCGCCGAGCGGGTCACGCGGGTGATCCCCGACGCCGCCACCCAGTTTCTGGAGCTGACAGCAGGCCATCTCGACGAGATGGGGCTGACGCCGATCCAGTACCAGCGCCTCTTTGCCAACAACGCCCGGCTGAAAGCCGAATACAAGCGCTACCGCTACCTGAGCTTCGGCTACACCTACCTCGGTTTCAACCTCAAACGGCCGCTGTTCGCCGACCGCCGCGTGCGGCAGGCGATGGCCTACGCCATCGATCGCCAGGAGCTGGTCGATGGGGTGCTGATGGGGCTGGGCAAGGTGATCGCCACCCCCTACAAGCCCGGCACCTACTGGGTCAACCGCAAGCTGAAGCCGCGCCCGTTCGACCCCGCCAAGGCCAAGGCGCTGCTGGCCGCGGCCGGCTGGCGCGACAGCGATGGCGACGGGGTGGTCGATCGGGACGGCAAACCGCTGGCGTTCACCATCCTCACCAACAACGGCAACCAGCAGCGCGCCGATGCCGCCACCATCATCCAGCAGCGGCTCAAGGCGGTCGGCATCGCGGTCAAGGTGCAGTTGGTGGAGTGGTCGGCGTTCATCGAAAACTTCATCAACAAGCGGAGGTTTGACGCCGTCATCCTGGGTTGGTCGCTCTCGCCCGAGCCCGATCAATACAGCCTGTGGCACTCCTCCCAGACCGGCGCGCGGCAGTTCAACTTTCTCTCCTACCACAACGATCTGGTGGATGCCGCGCTGGTCGCCGCCACCCGCACCTTCGACCGCAAGCAGCGCAAGCGGTTCTACGATCAGGTGCAGCAGGAGCTCTACGACGATGTGCCGGTGGTCTATCTCTTCGCGCCCGAATCGACCCCCGCCATCCACCGCCGCATCCACGGCATCAAGCCCGCTCCGGCGGGTATCGGCTACAACAGCGAGCACTGGTTCGTGCCGAAGGAACTGCAGAAGTACCGCACCGTGATCGCCCCCTGATGGCCACGCATGACGACCACGGACGGCTGATGCGCTACGCCACCTACGCGTCGGCGACGGTGGCGGCCACACTGATTCTGCTCAAGGCGGTAGCCTGGGTCTATACCGACTCCGTCAGCCTGCTGGCCACGCTAATGGACTCCTGCCTCGATGCCCTGGCCTCGCTGCTCAACCTGCTGGCGGTGCGCCACGCCCTCTCCCCCGCCGATCGTGAGCACCGCTTCGGCCACGGCAAGGCGGAGGCGCTGTCGGGGCTGGGGCAGTCGATGTTCATCGCCGGTTCGGCGCTCTTCCTCGTGCTGGAATCGCTGCGCAGGCTGTGGTCGCCACACCCGCTGGAGATGGCGACGGTCGGGGTGGCGGTAATGGCGGTGTCGATCCTGCTGACACTGCTGCTGGTCGGTTACCAGCGCATGGTGGTACAGCAAACCGGCTCCACCGCCATCCGCGCCGACTCGCTCCACTACCGTACCGACCTGCTGATCAACCTCGGCGTGCTGATCTCGCTGCTGCTGAGCCAATACCTGTGGCCGGGGGTCGATGCGCTGGTGGCGCTGGGAATCGTCGGCTTCCTGCTGCACAGCGTGTGGGAGATCATCCGCAACGCGTTGGACGACCTGATGGATCACGAGCTATCCAGCGATGCGCGTGACAGCATCAAAAAGGTGGTGCGCGACCACCCGCGGGTGAAGGGAATGCACGACCTGCGCACGCGGCGCTCCGGGCTGACCACCTTCATCCAACTCCACTTGGAGCTGGATGACCACTTGACCCTGTTTGAGGCGCACGCCATCTCCGATGAGGTGGAGGCGCGGCTGCGGCAGCTCTTCCCGCAGGCGGAGATTCTCATCCACGAAGACCCCGCCAGCCTGATGGAGGAGCCTACCGGATTGCAGGAGCAGATTCACCATGAAGCGTAACCCTTGGCCGTGGATCGGGATCGTCGCCGGGCTGTTGCTCGCAACGATCCCCGCTTTGGCGCGGGAGGCGATGCAACAGCAGCGCCTAACTGTCCACTACCTGCCGGTCAGCGAGGCGGAAGCACTGGTCAGCAGCGTCCTCTCCGACCGTGGCACGGTGGTGGCGCTCACCTCCCGTCGGCTGTTGATTGTCCGCGACGACGCCGCCCACCTGAAGAAGGCCAAGCAGCAGTTGGCGCAATTTGACCGCCCGCCCGAGCAATACCGCATTACATTGGCGCTGGTGGAATCTTCACGGGTCACCACCCAATCACTCCAAGCGGCGGCCTCCCTGCCCGGCGACTGGTTGCAACTGCGGGGGAGCGAGCGCACCAGCCACTACCACGGCAACCAGTCGTGGTCACTGCTGTTGCAGGCCGGCAGCGAGGGGATGATCTCAGTGGGAGAGATCCAGCCCTATCGGCAGAAAATCCGCGCCTGGCTGGCGGGATACGGCCTGTTGGAGCAGGAGTCGGTCAATCTGGTGACACTGCGCGCCGGATTCTTCGTACGCATGCAGCCCGCGGGCAACGATCGGGTGGAGCTCGATCTGATGCCGTGGCTATCGCGCAGCCAGCCGGGGATGCCCGCCAACGCCAAGCCTGAACTGCTGATCGGCCTCGGCACGGTGGGCAACATCAACCAGAGACCGGGAGCAACCGATCCGCAGCTCAGGCTCAACGCCGCCCCGCGGCTTGCCATGCCCAAACCGGTGCGGATCGCGAGCGCCGCCACCCACCTCACCGTCAAGGTGGGGGAGGCCGTGGATCTTCTCGCCGATCACGGCGAATCTAGGCTGTTGACCCGCACCCTGCTCGGGCGCCACAGCAGCTCGGGCGATCAAACCATGGTGCTGCGGCTGCGGGTGGAGCCCGCGACAGTGGAACGCTAGCCGGCGCCGATCCCGCCCCGCTGCCGCCACCACTGGCAGCCCCAGCTCAGGCAGAAGAGGCAGCAGAGCAGCACGATGATCGAGGCACCGGCCGGCCAGTCGCGCGCGTAGGAGAGCATCAACCCCGCCACCACCGCCACCACGCCGGCGGCGACGCTGATCAGCCACAGGGAGAGCAGCGTCCGCCCCCAGAACCAGGCGATGGCGGCGGGCAGCACCATCAATCCGGTGGTCAGCACCACCCCGGCCAGCTTCACACAGAGGATCACGGTGGTGCCGGTCACCGCGTAGAGCAGCAGCCGGTAGCGGCGCACCGGCAGGCCGTTGGCCTCGGCGGTGGTGGCGTCGAAGGCGATGCTCCACCACGCCCGCGCCATCCAGAACACCACCAGCAGCGTTGCCGGCACCAACAGATCCATCCACAACAGATCATGATCGTCCACCATCAGGATGTTGCCGAAGAGCAGCCCGAAGAGATCGACCTGCTGCCGGTCGGCACCCGCCAGCAGCAGCACGCCGAGCGCCATGCTGCCGGCAAACAGCATGCCGGAGGCGGCGTCGTTGCTGATGCCGCGCCCGGTGGGCATCCACGGTAGCAACAGCGCCACCAGCACCGCCACCAGCGAGGCCACCGGCAGCAACGGCAGCCCGGTCACCGCCGCCAGCCCCAGCCCGGCCAGCGAGGCGTGCGCCACCCCCACCGTCAGAAACGACAGCCGGTGCGCCACCACCATCACCGACACGGTGGAGGCCACCACCGCGATCATCAGCGCCGGCAACAGCGCGTCCATCATCACCTCGCTGGCGAAAAAGGCGCTCACGGCGCGCCGCTCCGCTCGGGGTGGCAGCCGATGCAGTCGTGGTCGTGGGCGACCACATGCATGTGTTCGCCATACATATCCTGCCACACCTGCACCGGCACCTGCTCGCCGCGCTTGGCGTGGTGGTGGATGGTACGGTTGAGGCAGGCGACCGAATCGACAAAGGCGCTGATGGCGGCGATATCGTGCTCCACCATGATGACGGTCTTCCCCTCGTCATCACACAGGGCGCGCAGCAGGCGGTAGAGCTGCTCCTGCGCCGGCGTATCGAGCGCGGCGGAAGGCTCATCGAGCAGCAGCACATCCGGCCGCCGCAGCAGCGCCCGCGCCAGCCGCACCCGCTGCCGCTGGCCGCCGGAGAGGTAGCGATAATCCCGCTGCTGACAACCGGCGATTCCCACCTGTTCGAGCACCCGACCGATCTCCGCGCGCACGGCGGAGCGGCGCCACCACCAACGGCGATGGTCGGGATGCCCCATCGCCACCACCTCCTCCACGATGATCGGCAGCGTCGGGTGGTGATCCTGCAACTGATGGACGAAGGCGATGCGTTGCAGAATCGCGCGGCGGTGCGCCGGATCCATCGGCACCCCGTTGAAATGGATCGTGCCGCGGGTGGGCGCAAGCGAGCCCACCAGTAGCTGCATCAGCGTGCTCTTCCCCGCCCCGTTGGGGCCGACAATCCCCATGAAGTGGCCGCGTTCGAGCGCAAACGAGATCTGCTCCAGAATCGGCGCCTCCCGCGGCCCGAAGCCGACATCGCGCACCGCTACCGCTGCCGGCATCAGGGGGCGCGCAGTTGCCGAAGTTGCCGCAGGTTGCGTTGCTGCAGGCTATCGAGCGCCACCCCGCAGCGGCCAAGCGCATCCAACGCCACCACACCCGCCTGCGGCACCCGCTGGCTGAGCCAGTCGATCATGCGATTGGCGTGGCTCTGCTCCACCACCAGCAGCGGAGGGTGGGCGCCGCGCAGCAAGGCCAACGCCGCCTCCAGTTGGCGGGGGCTGGCGCCGTCGCCGTGATGGCCGCGCTCCAGCACCGCCCGCACCGGCACCCGATAATGGGCAAACAGCCGCCGCCAAGCGGGGTGTTGCATGATCACCCCCCCTTCCCGCAGCGGACGGAGCGCCTGTCGCCACGCGCGATCCAACCGCTGCAACCGCTCCCGCGCCGCCGCCAGACGCTGTGCGGCCTCCCGCTCCGACAGCAGCCGCTGCGCCATCAACGCCTTGGCCAGCCGTGGCAGCGCCGCCAGCAGATCGCTGGGCAGCAGCCACGGGTGGTGCGCCCGCGGCCACAGATCCACCACCCGCCCGCCAAAGCCGCGCAGCCCACTCCAACCACCATCATCGCCGCTGCTGCGCACCAGCAACGAGGCTCGGCGCATCTGCGCGATCTTGCGCGGTGACAGCACCAAGTGGTGCGGGTCGCCGTTGCCCGCCAGCAGGCAGCGCGGCTGGGCATCCGGTAGCAATAGCTGCACCATACCGGCCAGCGGCGGCAGGGTGACCATCACCGTGGCGGCCGCGGCCTTGGTCGATGGCGCCAGCGCCATCAACGCCAACACCGATATTAGGAGCAATCTGTTCATGCGCCGTAACCCTAGCCGCCGCAATGGTTGAGGAACACGCTTTTGGCCGTTGACGCGCCATCGCCCGCGGGTTGCCGTCGCCCCGTGCTACGCGACGGCGGCGCGTGGCTGCGCGACTACGGCCACCTGATCGACCGGACGCAGCCCCTGGCCGTCGCCTTTTCCGGCGGCGCCGACTCCACCGCGCTGCTGCTGGCGCTGGCGGCGTGCCATCCGGCAATCGAGGCGTGGCATATCGATCACGGCTGGCACCCCGACGCCGCCGATCAGGCGCGGCAGCTTGCCGATCGCTGCGCGGGCTGGGGAATCAGCTTTCGTAGCCAGCAGGTTGTGTGCAGCCTGACACACAACCGCGAAGCCGATGCCAGAACCGCCCGCCTGCAGGCCTTCGCCGCCATGGCGCGGCGCCACGGCATCACGCAACTGGCACTCGCCCATCACGCCGATGATCAGGCGGAAACCGTGCTGATGCGCCTGCTGCACGGCGACGGCGTGCGCGGCTGCCGCGGCATGCCCCCCGTGCAGCAGATCGCCGGCCTGCGGCTGATCCGCCCACTGCTCACGCAGCCCAGAGCGGCGCTGCGTCAGGCGTTGCGGCAGGCCGATATTCCGTGGCTGGACGACCCCTCCAACCGCGACACCGCGCTGCGGCGCAACCACATCCGCCTGCGCCTGCTTCCGGCGATGAACCACGCATTGGCGGCGCGCCACCAAGGAGATGCCACCGGCTTGCTGCTGCGCTGGCAACGGCAGGCGGTACGGATCGCGGCGGCACTGGATCAGGCCTCCTCCGCCATCGCCATCACCCCCCACCCCCAGGCGGTGTCGATCCCGTGGCAACCGTGGCGGGATCTTCCGCGACCGGTGCGGGCGTGGACGCTGCAACGGATGGCCGAGGCGCTGTTCGGCGCGGGGGTCTGTCTGGGACGGCGCCACATCGAGCTGATCGAGGCGTGGCGGCAGCGGGGGGGGCGCCACGGCGTCGATCTCTCCCGCTGTCGCCTAGAGCGACGGCAGCGGCGGCTCTGGCTGCGGAAAGCTGGTCAACCACGCTGAAAAACCACTAGACTGCGTGCCCTCACCCGCACGCAAGCGAACCAGAAAGGAGTAGAACGCAATGGCAAGAGATGAGAGAAAAGAGTTTCGCGTCGATGACATGATCCCGCTGCGCGACTCCCCGCTGACCAAAGGCGAGTTCGAAGAGAAGCGTGCCAAGATCAGCAACAAATCGCGGCAGAGCGCCATGCTGCAGAACATGCTCGGTCAGGATCTGTTCGGCAACGACGCCCGCGACCGGCTCAACCCCGAACTGAGCGAGGCGATGAGCAAACTCGACGCCAAGCTCAACTACCTGATCGCCGGCAACCTGATGCACGACGCGATGGAAGATAATCTCGAAGAGCGCCCGGTGAACCTGAGCTGCACCGGCGCCGCTTTCGTCCCCTCCGAGCCCTACGCCAAGGGGATGTATATCGAGCTGAAACTGATGCTGGCCACCTTTCCCCCCACCCCGATGGAGTTGCTGGGCGAAGTGATGTGGGTACGCAAAAAGAAGTCCGGCGAGCCCTTTATCGGCATGAAGTTCCACTTCCGCAACCGGGAGGAGGAGGATGCCATGGCCAAGTATATCTTCAAGCGCAGCCGCGAGATGATCCGCTTGAAAAAGCTGGAGGAAGAGGAGCGAAGGGAGCGTTCCTAACGGCTGGGCGACAGCCCAGCCAACCCCTTGCGGCGATCTCTGGCGAAACGGGCTAGATCTTCTCCGCCAGCGTCGTCATCACCTTGGAGGTCAGGCGCATCGCCCGCTTGATAGGCTGCGGAAGCTTAGCCGCGCCTAGCTTTTCCGCCAGTTCGGCGTGCCCCAGCTCATCGCTGCGCATCTGCTGCACGATCGCGCGGCTGCGCCCATCCTGCTTGGGCAGGCGATCGAGGTGATCATCGAGATGGCGCACCACCTGATGTTCGGTCTCCGCCAGAAAGCCGAGGTTCCAGCGGTCGCCGGCGATCCCCGCCGCGATCCCGATCAACAGCGAACCGCCATACCACAGCGGATCGAGTTTCGATGGCCTAGCTCCCAATTCATCCAGCCGGCGCCGGCACCAGTTGAGGTGGTCGCTCTCCTCCTCGGATGCGCACATCAATTGCTCGCGCAGCTTGGGGTCGCGCGCGGTCAGGCTCTGGCCGTGGTAGAGCGCCTGCGCCGCCATCTCACCGGCGTGGTTGACCCGCATCAGCCCGGCGGCGGTTCGCTTGTCGGCGCGATCCACCACCGCCTCGTCGATCGGCCGCGCCGGATACTCCCGCCTGCTGGGCTGGCGACAGAAGATGTTGTTGAGCGCATGGTCGATGTGGCCGATCACCCGATCGACCGCGCCATGGCGACGAAACTCCTCAGCCACCGTAAAAGCCCACCATGTTGTGGCTATCCAGATCGCCCATGGCGACGAGCTTACTCGTCGCCCAGCATGCCGAATAGCGCCAGCAGGTTCTCGAACAGCAGGAACACATCGAGATAGAGGGTCAGCGCGGCCGCGATGTGCTCATCGTCGGGATACTGGCGCAGCACCTCCGAGGTGTCGTAGAGGATGAAGGCCGAAAAGAGCAGCACGCTCATGCCGGCGATCACCAGCGAAAAGAGCGGCGACGCAAAGAAGAGGTTGGTGAGGCCGAGCACGATCACCGTCACCAGCCCGATCAAGACAAAGCCGCGCAGAAACGAGAAATCACGCCGCGAGGCGAAGCAGTAGGCGGTCAGGGCGACAAAGGTGATCGCGGCGGTCAAGAACGCCTGGGTCACCAGCATCCCCGACTTGGCGGCCACCATCCCCACCAGCGGCGAGATCGACATGCCGGTGATGGCACCGAAAGCGAGCAGCGCAACCACATTCACGCCGGGGGCGTGGCGCACCGCCTGCACCGCGAAGATGCCGCCCATCATGATCAGCAGCATGATGAAGGGGTGCGCCAGCGGAAAGGCCAAGCCCATCGAGAAGTAGGCGCCGGCACTGCCGGCGGCGATGCAGAGCGCCAGCATGCCGTAGGTACGGCCGATAAAGGCAACGCGGGCGTCAACCGCCGCGGACGAGGACATCGAGGTAGGGTTCATACGGTTCTCCTTATCTATTCAAGCTGAGATAGTGTTATTGTAACGCTTGCTGTGCGATAGATCAACCGCTCACGGCAGATGACGGTGCTCGATCTCGATGATCTCCGCATCGACAATCCCGTCATCCCCGCCGCCACCCGGCGGAGGAAGCAGAAAGTGGCGGATAATCAGCCTGCGCACCAGCGGAATCAGCAGCAGAAAGCCGATGCCATCGGTAACGAAGCCCGGCAGAAAGAGCAACACACCGGCGGCGGCGATCAGGATACCGTGCACCCCGGCATCGGCCGGAAGCTGCCCGCGCGCCAACTGCCGCTGGGCGTCGAACAGCGTCTGCAGCCCCTGAAACCGCACCAGCAGCCCGCCCAGCGCGGCGGTAAAGAGGCAGAGCATGATGGTGGTAAAACCGCCGATGCCCGCCCCCACCTCGATCAGCACATAGAGCTCCAGCAGCGGCACAACGAGAAAGAGCAGAAAAATCACCCTCAACACGGTTGATCTTCCCCGGAAACCAGCGCCCGAATCCGCGCCAGCGCGGCATCGGCCGCCACCTGCGTCTGGCTGCCATCGGCCATGTTGCGCACGCTCCAGTAGCCGCTGGCGATCTCATCGTCGCCGAGGATCACCACCGCCGCCACCCGCTCGCGATTGGCCACCTTAAACTGGCGCTTGCCGCCACCGCCACCGCAGTGGATGGCCGAGAATCCCGCGGCACGCAGCCGCTCGACGGCGCGCAACGAGGGGGCGATCGCCGCATCCCCCATCGCCACCACCGCCACCTGCGGCGCGGCGGGCGCGACTTCATCCAACATCAGCGCGATCCGCTCCAGCCCCATGGCGAAGCCGATCGCCGGGGTGGATGGGCCACCGAGTGATTCCACCAGCCCATCGTAGCGGCCGCCGGCGATCACCGTCCCCTGCGCGCCCAGTTGGTCGGTCACAATCTCGAACGCGGTGCGGTTGTAATAGTCGAGCCCGCGCACGATGCGGGGGTTGAGGGTGAAGGGAATCGCCAGCCCATCAGTGATGGCGGCAAAATGGGCGTCGCAGTCGCCACAGAGGTGGCGCACCATCTCCGGCGCCTCGGCC